>JAAZKC010000071.1 GCA_012800005.1 Acholeplasmataceae bacterium
AAATAAAGAAAGAAAAATTAAAACTAAATGAAGAAATTAAATCTTTAAGAAGCGAATCTTTAGAACTTTATAATGAAATCGCAAAATTAGAAAATAATAATGTTATGATAAAGAAAACTATCGATTTTTCTTTAACCCAAATTAAAGCACTTCAATTGGATAAAAATAGGCAATCTAAAAAAACAGTGAAAAACTTAAATATGTCTATTTCTTCTTTTAAAAAAGACATCTCTAAAAATAAAGATGAAATCAATCATTTAAAGCTTCAAATAGCTAAATTCAAAACTAATATCCAACAAATCAATAAAGGATTTAAACCACTTGATGACTTACTTAAGAACTTAGAAAAGAATAAAGAAATAAAACTTATCCAACTTGGTGAAAACAAATACATAGAAGGTAAAGTTTATTATGAAAACTTAAATAGTTTAGAGATAGTTAAAAACGGATTTTTAGAAGAAAATGAAAAACTCACTATCGTTATCATAACTTTATTAGAATTACTAGAAAAAGAAGACTTAAAAGAAAGAGAATTTAACCGAATTTTAAAAAAATTATCTAAAAATGTTGACTTATTAAGAAAAACTAATAAAGAGATGCATAAACGTTTAAGTAAACTTTTAGATAAACAACATTTTACTGTAAGAGATGAACAAAGAGAAATTATTAATGGCTTTAATAAAAGTTACCAAGCCTCAATTGAAAGTTTAAATAAATCTCATAAACAAGAACTTAAAAAGATTGAAAAAAACAATGAAGAGTTAAGTAGATATCAAAAAAGCCTAATCACAATTTCAAAAGAAAATTACCACAAAACTCTTGACATTTATAGGGAAAAACACAGAAGAGAATTAAAACACGCCTATCTAAATCAACAAAAAGAAATCTTAAATGAAGAAAACACTGAATATAAGGTAAATAATTTTTTAAAAGCTACTTCTTTAAATAAAGAACAAGTCCTACTTTCAAATGAAGAAAACATGAAAAAGGACTTAAAAGAATTTGATTCAACTAGAAATACAATTTCAAAGGAAAAACAAAGAGAAATTTCAGAATTAAATATTTTAATTGCGGAATCTGATGAAACTTATAAAAAAAGACTTACATATTACGCTCATCTTGATAAACGTGAGCGTGAACGTCTTAATAGAATTTTATCTACAAGAAAAAAACGTAATGAAAATGAAATTAGTTCACTAAATAAAGAGATTGCAAAAATAAAACAAAAGGCTCTTAAAAATGAAAAAATGACTAATAAAAAAATTGCGATTATTGAAAGAAAGGCTCACAAAAAAGAATTTAGAATGATTAAGTTTGAAAAATTCAAACTATACTTCGCAATTAAAAGAGCGCGTATTAAATTTAAAGAAGAACTTAAAAAAGAGGAAAATATCAACTAATAAGATATTTTCCTTTTATTATCACGTATTTAATTTAATTTACATATTTTAATTATGAATATTATTTTAAAAACAATATTTTAATATTTAATATTATTTAAAGGTTCTCGCGCTTTTGACAGCCTTTTTCCAACCTTCATAATCTTTCAAAGACTCTTTATAAGGGCTAAGTGGCATAAACTTTTTTAAAATCTTTTGGTTTTCTTTAATAAATGAAATATCTTTGTATAAAGAACCTAAACCCGCTAAAAAACCTACCCCTAATGCGGTAATTTCAGTTTCTTTTGGTTTTACTAAGGGACATCTTAATAAATCACTTTGAAACTGCATTAAATAGTTATTATCAGAAGCACCACCGTCAATATATACTCTTTCAAGCGGAGTTTTGGATTCTTTAATCATCACATCAACAACGTCTTTAACTTGAAAAGCTATCGCATCTAAAGTCGCTTTAATAATATCGTATTTAGTAGTATCTTCAGTAATTCCAAACATTGAACCTCTTACATCAGTATCCCAATATGGAGCTCCTAAACCAACGAATGCCGGCACAAAATAAATGCGTCTTTTGCTTTTTCTTGCGAGGTCTTCTGACTCTTTACTTGTCTTAATAATCATTAGTTTATCTCTTAACCACTTTACACTTGAACCCGCAACGAAAATGCTTCCTTCAATTGCGTAATAGATTTCATCATTAAGTTTATAAGCGATTGTTGTAATTAGGCCTGTTTCTGATTTAAACATCTCAACTCCAGTATTCATCAAAATAAACGCCCCAGTACCATAAGTAACTTTCATAGTACCTTTTTCAAAGGCTAAATGACCAAATAAAGCACTTTGTTGATCTCCAATCATCGCTTTAATTGGAATACCTTTATAAAAGCCAAAATCAAACTTGTTTGGTTTAACCTCGGGAAGCATAAATAAAGGAATTTTAAAAAGAGATAGTAACTTTTCATCATATGTTGCAGTAGTAATATCAAGTAACATCGTTCTTGAAGCGTTTGTGACATCTGTATAATATGATTTACCTTGAGTTAAGCGGTAAAGTATGTATGTATCCATTGTCCCAAAAAGTGCGTCTTTTTTCTCTATCGTTTTTTTTAATTCAGGTTTATTAAGAAAATAAACCATTTTTGAAGCACTAAAATAAGCATTTACCTCTAAACCAGTTTTTGCTTTAATATACGGTTCATAACCTAAGGTTTTCCATGTATCACAAATTTCTTGAGTATGTTTACTTTGCCAAGAAATACTATAATCAAGTGGTTCGCCTTTTTTATTAAAAATAACGGTTGTCTCCCTTTGATTAGTAATTCCAATTGCATGAATATTTTCTATTCCAAAATCATTAATTGCTTCATCTAATATTCTTTTTACGCCTTCATAAATTAAATTAGCGTCTTGTAAAATCTCATTATCTTGATAAATTTGTTCGAAATTATGACTATACATTTTTATTAAATGAGAAAACTCATCTAATACAACGATGCGACTACTAGTTGTGCCTTGATCGATTGCTAAAATATACTTACCTTTCATTTAACCACCCTATAATATCATCAATAACTTCTTCTTTATTGATTTCATTTAAAATCTCATGATAAGCACCTTCATATAACTTTAAAGTTTTATCTTTTGATTGAAGATATTCATACATTCTCATGCTCATTTCTTTAGGAACGATTTTATCTTCGGCACCATGTAAAATTAATGTTGGCGCCTTATGTTTATAAAGGTTTTCATTTAAATATTTAACCCCACTTACAAACATTTCACCAGCTAATCTTATATAATATTTTCTTAAATTAAGGCTATCATTTACATAACTTTCTTCAACTTCTGAAACTCTAGAAAGTTTACCATCGAATTTATTAGTTATTTTAATCCAACCTAGCCATTTATAACCTAAAACTCTTAAAAGTCTAACATCTTTTAAGTAGTCTGTTGGAGCACCTGATGCAATATAATAATCAACTTTGGGATTACTTACCATATAAAGATGACCAAGTAATCCCCCCATAGAATGTCCAAATAACACATTTTTGACATTTTTATTTATGTGTTTATTAATAACGCCTCTAAGATCGTCAATATGCTCAATAAATGATTTAATGTATCCTCTTTTACCTTGTGATTTACCATGACCCCTAAGGTCATATCTAATTACTGAAATATTTGCGTCATTTAATCTTCTAGTAAAATAGTCATAGCGTCCACTATGTTCGCAAATTCCATGAACAATGAAAACTCTTTTTGTCTCATTAGGGACAATATCAGTTTTAATGTACATCATCTTTTTTTCCTCCCTTTAATCGGCCATTTCAAATAAATAACCGAATATTCTAACCTCATCACCTTTTTTAACACCTAAACTTCTAAGTTCTGCGTCAATTCCATAAGATTTAAGTTGTCTTGCAAACCGCAATACCGCATCTGGATTATTAAAATCTATCCTATTAAAAACTTTTTCTAATCCCTTTCCCGTTACTTCATAAACACCATCATCCGCCAAAGTTACAACATAAAACTCCTCTTCTTTAGCCATTTTATAAGTTCTTTCTACTACTTTAAGAGTTATTTTAGGCTCTTTTTCAACTAAGTCATAAAGTTTGTATTTTAAAGTATTAAGATTTTCTTTTGTAATACTTGAAATAGGGATTATTTCATAATCTAAATTCTTTAACTTTTTAAAGTTTTCATCCGCACCTGGCATATCCATTTTAGTCGCAACAACGACCATTGGCCGTTTAAGTAACTCTTCATTATATTTTCTTAACTCTTCATTTATTATATGAAAAGAAGCGACTGGATCTTCATTTTCAAGAGGATCCATACTAATTAAATGAGCTAAAACTCTACATCTTTCAATATGTTTTAAAAAATTAAAACCTAACCCAATACCATCACTAGCACCACTAATTAATCCAGGTAAATCAGCCATCACAAACGATTTTAAATCATCAACATATACTATCCCTAAATGAGGATTTAAGGTTGTAAAAGGATATGAGGCAATTTCAGGTTTTGCATTAGAAATACTACTAATTAAAGTACTCTTACCAGCGTTTGGTAGTCCAATTAAACCCACATCAGCTAAAACCTTTAATTCTAATCTTAAATTTAAAGTTTCCCCTAAATCACCATTTTCTGAGATATTAGGCGCGGGGTTTTTATGAGTCTTAAAACTAACGTTTCCTCTTCCTCCTTTTCCCCCTTTTACAATAATTTCTCTTTGACCTTTAAAATGAAAATCAAAGATTAATTCATTCGTTTCTCTAATAAAAACTTGAGTTCCTAGTGGAACTTGAAACACGGCGTCATTACCTCTAGCGCCAGTTTTATTTTTATTTAAGCCATCTTTACCATTTTCCGCTTTTAAATGACGATTATAAGAAAAATCTATTAACGTGTTAATAGACTCATTCGCTTCAAAGATGATTGATCCACCATCACCACCATCGCCACCAGATGGACCTCCAAATTCAAGATATTTTTCTCTTCTAAAGGCGACCATCCCATTACCACCTTTGCCACTAGTAACGGTAATGTCTACTTGATCTTTAAACATAGAAATAAAAAAGGATAAGCGCGCTTATCCTTCATATACTGAAACTTGTGTTTTTGTTTTACCAACACGCTCAAATCTAACAGTTCCAGATACTTTGGCAAATAAAGTATCATCACCGCCACGACCAACATTATTGCCAGGATGAACTTTTGTTCCTCTTTGGCGATAAATGATTGCTCCTGCTTTTGCGTATTGTCCGTCAGAAAGTTTAGCACCTAAGCGCTTTGCATGCGAATCTCTGCCGTTTTTTGTAGAGCCGACACCCTTTTTAGAGGCGAACAGCTGAATATTTAATTTAATAAACATATTTTCACTCCTTTTTAATGTGGTTTGGATACTCTAATGTAAGTTCTTCTAAAGAATAAAGTAAGTTTTCTAAAATCGTTTTAATTTCTTTAGTTTCCTTAATTACTGTTAATTTAAAGTAACCTTCTTTAATATTAATACTAACAAATTCATGATGATTAAATCTTTTAATTAAATTAGAAGATAAAATTATCATAGTTGAAACGCTCGCACAAACAATATCAGTTCCATGTTTAGCATATAGTGCATGTCCACTAACTTCTAATTCATTGTTTTTATATGAATATTTAATCATTTTCTTAAGCGTTAATAGACTCAACTATTAGTTTTGTGTAAGCTTGACGGTGGCCTTGCTTTTTCTTGTAGTTCTTTTTAGGCTTGTATTTAAAAACAATTATCTTTTTAGCTCTTCCTTGTTTTAATACTTTGCAAACTACACTTGCGCCTTCTACAAGTGGTGTTCCAACCTTTAATTCTTTTCCACCAACTAGTAAAACTTCATTAAAAGTATAAGTTTCATTTTCTTCTACATCTAATTTTTCAACATAGATTTCTTGACCAACTTCAACTTTAAGCTGTTTTCCGCCTGTTTTAATAACTGCATACATAATAGAATTCCCTCCTTATAATTTATTTGAAGACTCACTATCGAGGTAACCTTAGATAAATATCAAGATATTTATAACCTTTTCTATGTGGTATTCTTTACAATCCTACTTATTTTACTTGATTATTTTCTTGATGTCAAGCAAAGATAAGCTTTTTTCACCTTTTTTTAAATAATGCTTTAAATAAAATAGTTAAAATAACTAAACCTACAACTCCAACTGCACTAATTATAATAATCATCATCACTGGATTATCTAAATCAAAAATATTATCAAATGTTGGTTCAAACTCCCACACCGCCTCATAATCTTGATTAGCATTGGCTGGTTTAATCTCAGGACTCCACCCCTTAAAAACATATTTTTCTTTTGTAGGATTTTCTGGAGCCTCAGGTGTTTCATTATACTCAAGCGTTTCACTTTTCAACAGTTCATAACCATTAAAAAATCTAATAGTAAAGGTTTTAATTGTGTAGGTTACAGTAATTGAACCATTGTTAGAAATATTTTCATAATTACCAGTAACATTAATATCATAACCCTCTTTTTCAAGTAAAACAAAACTCACATCATCACCAGATAAAACATATTGATTTTCTTCTCTTACTTCACCATCAGGTTCAGTTATATTAATGTTGATGGTGTAGACTGGTTTACTGCCATATTTTTCTGTTGTAAAAGGTTCTGGAATAATTGATTTTTCATCATAAGATCTTACGGTGTTACTTGGTCTAGGAATTAAAAAGTAATTATCCCTAACCTCATGTTCTAACAATCCTTCATCCCACGTTACATCAATTAAATACCAGTAAGTTCCAAGTTTCACATGATTCCAAGCGTGAAGTTCTATTTTATCACCATTATCAGCACTTCCTGTTGCGTATGCAACAATTAAATTATTGTGGTGTGCTAACATTTGAAATGCTTCACTATAAGCTTCACAAACAGGAGTTTCTGTGTCTACTAATGCTCCTGCAGGTGTATGTGATATACTATTTGTTTTATGATATTCATTGTTTAAAATCAAGTAATCGTGAATATATTTAATCTTTTCATAATCATTACTTAATGTGCTTATATAAGTGTAGATTTGATCTCTTTTATTAAGAATTTCTACAAAATGACTTTTAACTTTTTCTGTATCAATTACTCTATTAGAAATTTCTTCTTCATCGAAAATAGTATAATAATCTTCCGCCATCGCAAGGTTAAGCGTATATTCTACAGTTTCATGAAATGGCTCTAATGTTTTATATCCTGGTTTATAATGAAGCCCAATAAAGAAAAACTCTTTATGTTCATATAAAAATGCTTTATAAGCTTTGATAATATCTGAACGTTGTTGTTCCATTTCTTCTAGTGAACCACGGGGTTCAGTATAAACATAATTACATTCTAAATTACCATCTAGGTAACTTTGTAAAATCCCATTATAATGCATTTTTTGATTTTCATTTAATTCTTTATAGTAAAGTTGTGCTTCCGCAGGAATATCATTTTTAATCTCTGCCATTAATTGTGGCAATGTATATGATTCATAGTTCGTTTGTGCAGAAACTTTTACTTGAAAACCTAAGATTAAAATTAAGATTGTAATAATTTTTTTCATGATTTTTCTCCTTTTTATGCTTCAACTTTTTCTTCTTTTTTAAAAATATTTCTTATTTTATCAGGAAAACTTTCAATAGAGTCTTTAATTAATAAAGGAACCAGTTTAAATGTTTCAATAAATGCCCCTCTTCTAATTTCTTTTTTAGAAAGTTCTTTCGCATCAGAAAATAAATATTTTCTTGTAATAATTCCTACTCTAAGTGTTAAAATCGCATTAGAAACACCTTGAACTAATGATTCAGTAACTACCTTTCCAAACGGAATGTTTTTTAGAAAACTTTGCGCATTTGAAGGTAGTAATTCAGATATTTCTAAACTTTCTAACCCCTCCGCAATTAAAGCGGTTGAAAAGACATTAACAGTTAGTTTTGCTAGGTTTTTAAAACTTGGCCTAAACCCACAAGTTCTTACAATTTCTTTAATTAATCTTAAATTAACCACAAACGAAGCAATTAAATCCATTCTACCATTTTGACTAACAGCTGTAGAAATAAAAACCGTTTTCGCATGACTAAATATTAGTTTATTAATTTTCTTTTTTAATGTTGAATTAAAAATACTATTTAAAGTTTGTTGAAGTTCTTGTTTTGATTTATGACTCTTTAATGCTTCTTTTTCTCTTTTAGAAATATCATCATTTTTAATTAAAGTTTTCGCAACTGTCTTATATGTTTTATATCTTTTTCTACTTGGTTTATCCAAAACAGTTTCAATACTAAAAGATGGTGAAAACACAATAATTCTAATTGGATTAAGAATTAAAAAATAAATAAGCAATACACATAAAGCGTAAAATCCATAACTAACGTATGGATGAATTAAAGTAAGTCTTTCACCTAATGAAAGAATTGATGAAACTAAAATAAAGAAGAAAAGTAATAAAACGCCAATACCAACAATGTACCATAAAACTTTATTTCTTCGTTCCATATTTACCACCTAAGTCTATTATACTTTATTTTATCTAGACTTGTGATAAATTTTTATAAATTTATCTTAAAAGTTAATTTGTTTTCTTAACATTATTGAATAACAGCTCTTTTTACCAATAATAATATGATCAATTACATTAACGCCAATTGTCTTTGCCCCTTCAACTAATTTTTCAGTAGTTATTAAATCACTTTTTGAAGGAGTCGGATCACCACTAGGATGATTATGAATAAACAAAACACTAGGACTATTTAAGCGAATAGAATATTTATAAATATCTCTTGGTGTAATAATATTTGCGTTTATCCCACCAATAAAAAGTTGTTTTTTTGCGATTATTTTTAACTTAGTATCTAAATATAAACAGTAAAAATGTTCCTGTTCAAGCATTGCCATATCTTCAAACAAATAATAAACGTCACTCGCATCTTTAATTACTGTTTTTTTCTTATTTAAATCAGCAATTAACCTTTTATAAAGCTCTAATGCCGCAACAATCGTAGAGGCTTTAGAAGGCCCTATTCCTTTAATTGTCTTAAGTTCTTCTAAGCTCATATTAAGTAACATTGAAGGACGCTCAAGAGTATATAAAATTCGTCTTGATAACTCTAATACTGATTCATCTTTCGAGCCAGTTTGTAATAAGATTGCCAAAAGTTCAACATTTGATAAAGCCACTGCTCCATACTTTTTTAATCTTTCTCTTGGACGTTCATATTTTGGAATTTCTTTCATTTTATAATTCAAAATCATCACCTCATTTAATATATACAAACGAAGTGATGATTTTTAAAGTAATTTTATAAATTTAAATAATTTCTAATAAAACTGACAAAATAAAGTGAACCTGTAACAAGTAAAACTTCCTCTTCTTTAAGATTATTTAAAAGCGTATTATAAGCTTCAATTGGGTCTTTTATTTTATGATAATTAAGATTATCAATATCAAACACTCTATGATAATCTAATCTAGTTATTGTGATTTCTTTAGTAAGCTTTTCTAATTCTTCTAACATTTTTACATATTCTTTATCCTGCATTGCGGAAAATAAAACTTTTATTTTCTTATTAGGAAAAATATTTAAAACAGAATTAACTAAAGCCTTAGTACCATCATAATTATGAGCACCATCTAAAATGATGTAAGGACTGGTTTTAATAATTTCAAATCTACCGGGATTAAAAGCTTCATTAATCCCCTTTTTGATTGTTTCT
>JAAZKC010000072.1 GCA_012800005.1 Acholeplasmataceae bacterium
AAATCATTTAAGTAGACTATTTGATTTTTATCATAAACTACTTACCGATAAACAAAAAGATTATTTTATTATGTATTATCATAAGGATTATTCTTTAAAAGAAATAGCCTCTTTTTATAATGTTTCAAGAAATGCAATTTATGATCAACTTAAAATAACAGAAGAAAAGTTATTAGAATTTGAAGAAAAATTAAAATTATTGGAAAAATCATTAAAAAAAGAAGCGCTAATTAATGAGTATCTAAAAACAAAGAATGAAGAAATTTTAAAAGAATTATTAGAAATGGATGAATATTATGTTTGAAAATCTATCAAGTCGCCTACAAATGGCTTTAAGAAGAGTTACAGGAAAAGGACAACTTACTGAAAAAGACATCGATGAAATGATGAGGGAAGTAAGGTTATCTTTACTTGAGGCGGATGTTAATTTAAAAGTAATTAGAACGTTTATCGCTAATGTTAAAGAAAAAGCCTTAGGAGAAAAGATTTTAAAGGGCTTAAATCCTGGTCAACAAGTTTTAAAAATAGTTAGTGAAGAATTAACTAAAGTTATGGGAGAAGAAAATGTTCCTCTTAAATTTAAAACTGCTGGGGTAACTGTTTTTATGACCGTAGGACTTCAAGGTTCAGGTAAAACCACAGCGATAGGTAAGCTTGGTAGATTACTTAAAAAAGAAGGTAAAAAAGTGATGTTTATTGCTGCGGACGTTTACCGTCCTGCCGCAATCGACCAATTAAAAACTTTAGGTAGCCAAACTGATATTTTTGTTTATGAAGAAGGGATTAAAAAGGCTTTAAGCATCGTTAAAAATGGACTTAATTACGCTAAAGAAAACAATTATAATCTAGTAATTATTGACACAGCGGGAAGATTAGAAATTGACGCTGAAATGATGCAAGAACTTAAAGATATTAAAGAACTTGCGGCACCTGATGAAATCTTACTTACAGTTGATGCGATGATGGGGCAGCAAGCTGCGAATGTTGGGCTATCTTTTCATGAACAATTAGGTTGTACAGGTGTAATTGTTACTAAGCTTGATGGGGATACTCGTGGTGGTGCGGCTTTATCAATTAGACAAATTTCAAACTTACCAATTAAGTATGTTTCAAGTGGAGAAAAACTTGATAGTTTAGAGGTTTTCCATCCTGAAAGAATGGCAAAGAGAATTCTTGGAATGGGCGATATGATGACTCTTATTGAAGAGGCTACCGCGAATATTTCAGAAGATGATGCTTTAAATTTAATGGAAAAAATGCTTAGTGGTAAATATGATTATAATGATTTATTAAAACAGTTTAAAATGATTAAAAGGATGGGTTCACTATCAAGAATTTTAGGATTTTTACCAGGAATGAAAAATCTTAAACAACAAATTTCTAATGTTGATGATAAAGAATTATTTAGAATTGAAGCTTTAGTTAAATCAATGACTAAAGAAGAAAGAAGTAATCCTCAATTAATTGAAAAACAATATAAAAGAAGACGTAGAATTGCGGATGGAGCGGGAATGACTGTTAATGATGTTAATAAGTTAATTGAATCGCGCCGTCAACAAATTAAAATGGCTCAACAGATGCAAAATATATCACCAAATAGCCCTAACCCACAAATGCCTAATATTGCTCGAACACAAAAAGTTAAAAAAGGTAAAGGTAAGGGTAAAGGGAGATTTAGATACTAAGAATTATTAAACACACTTTTATTTAGTGTGTTTTTTTAAGATATTCCACAAATATAGTGGATAATTAAATCAGCGATATCATATTAAATATGATAGAATAAATAAAAGGAGTTTTATATGAAACTAATATTAATTGATGGAAATTCAATCTTTTATAGAGCGTATTACGCTACCGCTTATGGTAATGTGATGAAAAATAAAGATGGCTTATTTACTAATGCGATATTTGCGTTTATTAATATGATGGAGCCAATTTTAGAAAGTGATTATACTCATATATTGGTTGCTTTTGATACTGATAAGCCAACCCATCGTCATTTAGCGTATGAAGCCTACAAGGCGACACGCTCACCAATGCCAGATGAGATGGCAGTGCAAATTCCTTTAATGCATGAGTATCTTAAGCATAAAAACATTAAAACTTGTAGTATTGATGGTTATGAGGCAGATGATATTATTGGCACTTATTCTAAATTAGCGAGTAATGATTTAAAGGTAGAAATTTATTCCTCAGACCAAGACTTACTTCAACTTATTAATGAAAATGTGACATGCAAACTTATTAAAAAAGGAACTAAAGATATTAGAGAAATGAACCCAAGTTCTTTTATAGAAGAATATGGTTTTCCTTATCAAAGTATCGTTGATTATAAAGCTTTATTAGGAGATCCAAGTGATAATATTAAAGGGATTCCTGGTGTTGGTAAAGTAACTGCGAAAAAGTTAATTTTAGAATACGGAACCTTAGAAAACATCTATAAACATAAAGATGAAATTACGGGTAAAGTAGGCGAAAACATTAGAGAAAATGAAACTTTAGCTAAAGAAAGTTATGAACTATCTAAAATATTAACTGATATACCAGTAAAACTTACACTTGATGATTTAAGTAAAAGAAAAGTTGATTATGAAAATTTAATTGAATTTTATAAAGAATTGGACTTTCATTCTTTTATTAAAAGACTAGATGTTCCTAGTTTAGATACTCTTTCTATGACTCATGCTTTTAAAGTGGGTAAAGTTGAAGATTTAAAATATTTTATTAAAGATAATATTAGTATTTATTGTGAGTTTTTTGAATCTAATTATCACTTATCAGAAGTAATTGGAATTGGTTTAAGTGATGGTAATAAACACTTATATGTGACTGAAGAAGTGATGTTATCAAGTAAGGCTTTTATGGACTTTTTAAGGAGCGAAAGACCTAAATATACTTATGATTATAAAGCTTTTAAAGTAAGGCTTTTAAAGAAGGGTTATGATATAAACGGAGTAGTATTTGATTTATTGCTTGCGGCATATTTAGATAATCCAGAAATTGTTAAGAAAAATGATTTTAAGGTTATTACTGGTTTTTATAATTATGATGATTTAGAATATGATGATTTAATTTATACTAAAAAACAAGTAAAAGTATTACCTGATGATAAAAAAGTTTATAGGGAACATATTACTAAAAAGGCTAAGGCGATATCTAAACTATATTTACCATTAATTGAAAAGTTAAAGATAAATGAACAACTTAGTCTCTTAGAGGATTTAGAAATCCCTTTATCTACTGTTTTAGCGAAAATGGAATATACAGGAATAACTGTTGATAAAGCCGTTTTAGGTGAATTAAAGCGTGAGTATTCGAACCGGTTAAAAGACCTCGAACAAAGAATTTATACACTGGCATTAAAAGAATTTAACATTAATAGTCCTAAACAATTAGGTGAAGTTTTATTTGATGATTTAGGGTTAGAACCTAAGAAAAAGACAAAAACTAAAAACTATTCAACTAATATTGATGTTTTAAATAGTTTAGTTGATGATCATCCAATTATTAAAGAAATTATTGATTATAGAAGTACCGCTAAATTATATGGAACTTATATTGAAGGTATTGAAAATGTTATTTTTCCTGATGGAAAGGTTCATACAATTTATAATCAAGCTTTAACTGCGACAGGAAGATTATCATCAATTGAGCCTAATTTGCAAAATATTCCTATTAAAACGGAAGAAGGTAGACAAATTAGAAAAATGTTTACAACCAAAGACTACTTTATGAGTGCAGACTATTCTCAAATTGAATTACGTGTTTTAGCTCATATGAGTAATTCTAAGACATTAATTGACGCTTTTAATAGTGGGCTAGATATTCATGCGGAAACAGCTAAAAAAGTCTTTAATAAAGAAACTATTACTAATGAAGAACGGAGGAGAGCTAAGGCTGTTAACTTTGGAATTATTTATGGAATTAGTGCCTTTGGTTTATCTGAAGATCTTAAGATTCCAAGATGGATGGCTCAAGAATTTATTGATAAATATTTCTTAATTTATCCAGAGATTAAAGAGTTTTTAGATGGACAGGTTGAATTTGCGAGTAAGGAAGGGTACGTTAAGACAATTATGAATAGACGTAGGTATATTCCTGAGTTAAAGAGTTCTATTTATCCAACAAGAGAATTTGGTAAACGGACAAGTATGAACGCGCCAATTCAAGGAAGTGCCGCTGATATTTTAAAAAAAGCGATGGTTGATTTAGATAACTACATCGTTAAAAACAATCTTGAATCAAAAATATTATTAACTGTCCATGATGAACTTATTTTAGAAGTTCCAGAAAGCGAATTAAACTTAATGATTAAAGTTTTAAAAGAGACAATGATTAATACAGTAGAGTTAAAAGTTTCTTTAAAAACTGAAGTTAAAGTTGGAAAGAGTTGGTATGATTTATAATGCCTGAATTACCAGAGGTTAGAACTGTTGTAAAGTTTTTAAATACTTTAAAAGGAAATCATATTAGAAAAATAGAATCATACTTACCTAAGATGTTTTCAAGTGAGTTAGTAGATAAAGTTACTAATGAAAAAATAAATGAAGTTACAGCTTTGGGTAAATATATTATTTTCCATTTAGATAACTATAATTTAATTAGTCATTTAAGAATGGAAGGTAAA
>JAAZKC010000073.1 GCA_012800005.1 Acholeplasmataceae bacterium
TAAGTTAACTTCCTTATATTTTCTATATAAAACCTCAAAACATCCTTTTTCTTCATTGTATGTTAATTCATTAAAATTAGGGAAAATATAAATAGTTTCATTATAAATAAAATATTCTAATGCATTTTCTTCTTGTTTAATATATTTAATTGGCAAATTTGTTTCTTTGGCATAATTAAAAAATAGGTAATTTGGCCTATATAAAACGTTTCTAGCATACGTTATTTTAAACTCTTTATAGTAAGCAGATTTCTTATATTCCTTATAATCTTTTATTGTGATAAAGGGTAAAGCTATTAACCAAATAACACCTATAAATAATAGAAAAGGTGATAAGATTATTAACAATAATATAAGAAAAACAATTTCATACCATTTCAAAATATCACACTCCAACTGATAAATGTTACCCTTTATGAAAATTATAACATATTCTTATAAATGAGGCAGTTTTATATTAAAATATGAAAAAGGTCCAACTTTTAAATCAGACCTCTTTTATTAAGATGGTGGAACTAGAGGGACTCGAACCCACGACCCTCTGCACGTCAAGCAGATGCTCTCCCGCTGAGCTATAGTTCCACTTCTTTTTTATTTTATAAACTTGCTTCTATGCTATAGATTGGTCCATATGGACGCTTTTTAATTTCATATTCACTCATGTTAAATATTTCTTCTGCGTTTTTACTATATGTTACTTTAAAGGATTCACTTTCTAAGTATTCTAATGAAACATTAAAGAACTCTTCATGATCAGTTCTAATTAATATTTTACCACAATCTTTTAATAAAGATTTATACATCTTTAAGAAAGTAGGATAGGTAAGCCTTCTTTTATGATGGCGTGGTTTATACCAAGGATCAGGAAAATTAATATAAATTACATTTACTGTATGAGGGGTGATATAATCTAAAATTTCTCTTACATCGATGTTTAAAAGACTTAGATTATCTAAGGTATGGGCTTCTTGTTTTTGAAGAATTCTATATATTATATCTGATTGTCTTTCCACCGCAATATAATGATTATTAGGATTGAATTGAGCGAGTTTATAAATAAAATCACCTTTACCAGCACCTAATTCTAGATACAAATTATTATGCGTTAATTTCTTCTTCTCGTGCACTACTAGAGGTGAGGATTTCACTTTCTCTAGTGCTCCTTTTATCTTCTTTGTTCTCACTTAATTTAATCACCATATATGAAATAATAAAACCAATAACTACTAATAGCGCACCAATTAGCCATTCTCCTATGGCAGTAGTTTTAAGTTCTACATTTTCATTTAATAAAACCATAATGCTTATTGGGGATGCTAATAACATGCCAAAGACACTAAAATAAAATGGCATTTCATATTTTTCTAAAATCTTTTTTATAGTTTTAACAGATACGAAAAATCCCACAATTATTCCTAAACCTAATACTATTAAAGGTAATAAATCTTTAAATAGATTTGAAAAGTTTCCTAATCTAAAACTTTCAAAAACTACTTTTCCTAAGCCTAAAACATGTCCATAATAACCAAAAACCATTAACATAAGTGAACCACTTATTCCTGGGGCAAAGCCGGCGAATGCGGCAATTATTCCTAAAATAAACAATATTAAAAAGTAAACAAAACCAGCATCTATGCCATCTCTTTTTGGTATTAGTGGTAAAGCTACTATAAATGCGAATGATAAAACCATAACGATAATATTTACTAAATTAAAGTTATGTTTAACTTTTTGGATTATTGGTTTTAACCCACCAAATAATAAACCAATAAAAAATAAAGTAATTGCCACAGGCCATAATTCATAAGTATAACTTAAAAAAACAAAGCCAAAAAGTAAACCTAAGGCTATTCCTAATAAAATATCCCATATTGATTTTAGCGCTTTTAAGGGATGTTTGGTAAACATATCTACGGCATTAATTAGTCTATTATAAACATTAAATACTACCGCAATAGTTCCACCACTAATCCCAGGAATAATATTAGTTATTCCAATAAAAAAGCCAATAATTAAAGTAAGTAATTTATCTTTCATATTCTTTTTGCTAACCCGTTTCCAACTAATAAAGTTTCTATTTTTTTCATGACTTCTTCTTCATTAGGACCTTTTACATAAACCGTAAACTCTTGACCTTTATACATGCCAAGGCTCATTAATCCTAAAATTGATTTTACATCTACTTTTCTATTATCAGCTTCAATGGATATTTCTTCTTCAAATTTATTTGCATATAACACAATTTCCATCGCTGGTCTTGCATGTATTCCTTTTTCATTAATTACTACAAATCTCATAATGTCTTTTTAAGTCCTTTTACTATTTCTTCTGTGTTATTTAAAAACGTAATTACTAAAGTATTTTCTTTTACAAAAATTCCTTTCGTTTGTTTTTTTAAACTTTCTAAATCAACAATATTTAAATCTTTTACGGTAATTCTTACTCTTGATTGGGTTTGTTCTACTTTAGTAATATTATCTTTACCAATTAAATCTAAAACCCAAGAAACATCAACCTTTAGCTCTTTTTTAGGTTTTCTTAATATAATATACAATACTATAAAAATTAAAATTATTAAGACGCCTATTAAAATAAAAGGCCACTCTTTAATTAAAAAATCCATAATTATCACGCTCCTAGTTTATTATATTTAAATCACTAACCTTTTACAAGTAATAAGTGATATAATGTTTTAAAAGAGGTGCTTTTATGGATAACTTTTTAGAAATATTAAAATATATCTTTCTAGGCTTTGTCCAAGGATTTAGTGAAATCTTACCAATTTCATCAAGCGGACATTTAGTATTAGCTCAAAACTTACTTAAAATTGAAGCTCCAGGATTAGTTTTTGAGATGTTTACTAATACTGCTTCATTTTTAGCACTCTTTTTATTACTTTATAAAGATATTTTTAGGCTAATTAAACATTTCTTTTTATACATTTTTAAAAGAAATGAAGAATATAAAAATGATTTTTATTATGCATTAAAACTCTTAGTAAGTGTTATCTTTATTGGAATAGCTGGTCTTTTACTAAAAGACTATCTAGGTAATATTAAAAACTTACTTACTGTAGGAATTAGCTTAGTTATTACGGGGGCATTATTACTACTTATTTATTACACAAGAAATGCAATTAAAGACCACGATGAGATTACATTTAAAGATGCATTAGTTATAGGACTATTTCAAATGTTTGCGGTAGTGCCAGGAATTTCTAGAAGTGGTTCTACTATTATTGGAGGTAGGGTTTCTAAAGTTTCTTTAAAGTCAATCTTAAAGTTCTCATTTTTATGTTATATCATTATTAGTATTCCAACCGCTGCCTTAGGCTTTTATGATTTATCTAAGATTAGCGAAAGTATAAACTGGTTAGGATACATTTTAGCTTTTATAGTAACGTTTATAGTAACATTTATTACCGCAAAACTAATTTTAAAGAAATTAGAAGTTAAACATTTAATTTATTTTGGTTACTACTGTTTAGTAGTTGGACTTACTTCAAGCATTCTACACTTTATTTTATAAACATGGCATCGCCAAAAGAAAAGAAAAGATATTCATTTTTAATTGCTTCAGCGTAGGCTTTAAAAATGAATTCTTTTTTTGCAAAAGCACTAACTAACATTAAGAGTGTTGATTTAGGCAAGTGAAAATTAGTAATTAATTTATCTACTACTTTAAACTTATAAGGTGGATAAATAAATATCCCTGTTTCAAAGCGCCCACTATGAAAACCATTATTATAATTAGCTTCTAATGTTCTTACTGAAGTTGTTCCTACCGCAACAATATTCTTTTTATTTTTAACCGCTTCATTAAGCCTTTTACATGCTTCTTCACTAATAAAGTATTTTTCTTTATGCATAATGTGATCTTCGATATCATCTACACTAATTGGTCTAAATGTATCAAGTCCTACATGAAGAGTTATTTCAATTATTTCAATGCCTTTTTCTTTAATTCTTTTTATTAAATCTTCGGTAAAATGAAGGCCTGCTGTTGGAGCGGCACTTGAGCCTAACATATTAGAATAAACAGTTTGATAGCGGTCTTGTTCTTTAAGGGTTTTATGAATATATGGTGGGGTTGGCATTACGCCAATATTATCTAAAACTTCTAAAAAAACACCATCATAAATCATCCTATAAGTGTTTATTCCTTCTTCTTTAACGCAGATACATTCCGCTTTTAAATTATCAAAAAGAACCACATCTCCAATTTTTATTCTTCTTTGAGGTTTAGTTAAAGCGTCCCATGTATCTTTTGATACTTCTTCTAATAATAAAAGTTCTATTTTAGCGTTAGTAACGTCTTTTTTTCCAAACATTCTCGCTTTTAAAACTTTTGTATTATTAATAACTAAAACATCATTTTCTTCAAGATAATCTAAAATATCATAAAAATGTTTATGAGTAATTTTGCCTGTTTTTCTATCTAAAACTAAAAGCCTTGAGGCATCACGTTTATCAAGTGGTGATTGCGCAATCAAGGCTTTATCTAAATAATAATCATACTCATTAACCTTCATTATCAAATAGTCCTTTATAATATTTAATTCCTAAAAGTTGGTAAGCTTTTTCTAAGGCAACTCTACCTCTAGGAGTTCTTTTAATATAGCCTTCTTGAAGTAAAAATGGCTCGTAAACATCTTCTACTGTAACTGGATCTTCACTAATGGTCGCACTAATATTTTCTATTCCTACAGGTCCACCATTAAACTTTTCAATTAACGCTTTTAAATATTCTAAATCAGCTTCATCAAGGCCTGAAGAAGAAATTCCTAATTTAGATAAGGCATGTTCAGTAATTTCTTTATTAATTGTGCCATCACCAATAATTTCTGCGAAATCTCTTACCCGGCGAAATAGTCTATTTACTATTCTAGGTGTTCCTCTTGAACGCTTCGCTAACTCATGAACTGCAGCTTCAGAAATTTTGGTTTCATAAACTCTGCTTGTACGTCTTGCGATATTAGATAGGTCTTCTTCTGTATAAAAATTAAGTTTAAAAACTACTCCAAAACGTTCTCTTAAAGGGGCACTTAAACTACCAAAACGGGTAGTCGCTCCAATTAAAGTAAATGGTGGTAGGTCAATTCTTATAGAACGTGTTTGACTATCTTTTCCAATTAAAATATCGATTACATAATCTTCCATTGCCGCATATAAAACTTCTTCTACAACTCTTGGAAGTCTATGAATTTCATCTATGAATAAAATATCACCTGGTTCTAAGGATGTTAATATCGCCGCTAAATCACCACTACGCTCAATTGCCGGTCCAGATGTGATTTTAATTGAAACATTCATCTCATTAGCGACAATTTGTGCGAGTGTGGTTTTACCTAGTCCAGGCGGACCATAAAATAAAATATGATCGATTGCTTCATTACGTTTTTTTGCAGCTTTAATATAAATATCTAACATTTCTTTAATATCATTTTGACCAACATACTCACCTAAAGTTTGTGGCCTTAAGACTTTGTCTTCATCTTCTTTTAAAGCTAAATTCGTTAAGATTCTTTCATCTTTCATTTAATTAACACTCCTAATGCATCTTTAATAATTTCTTCTAAAGGTTTAGTTACATCTACTTTGCTTAAAGCTCTATTAATTTCTTTATTGTTGTAACCTAGACTCTTTAAAGCTTCTTTTACTTCACTTGATTCTTCAAAAGAAACTTCACTAATTTTTCCCTTTAAATCAAGAATAATTTGTTGAGCACTCTTAGGACCTATTCCTGGAAACTGCGTTAAATACTTAACATTACCTGTATCAATTGCATAAATAATCTTATCAGTCTCGCCAGTAGATAATATCGCTAATGCACTTTTAGGTCCAATCCCAGAAACACTAATTAAATCAATAAAAAGGTTTCTTTCCTTTTTACTTACAAACCCATATAAATTATTAATATCTTCTCTTACATAATGGTGAATATAAATCTTTACATCTTGTTCTAGTCGGTATCTATAACTATTAGGGGTTATTATCAAATAACCAATTCCATTATTTTCTAATGTAACATATGTTGGTTCTACTTCTTTTATTATTCCTTTTAGATAAGCATACATATTATCAACCTCAACTGATATTATACCATGTTTAAGAATTGTTTTAGAGTTAAAATTAGGATAAATATCAAATTATCCTGTGGTATAATAAAATAAGCAGGAGGTGGATATATTTGAGTTTAGTTAATAATTATTTAAAAAGTCAACTAAAGCGTTTAGATACGCTTTTTCAAAAAACACCTGAAGCTAAGCAAGCCTGTATTGATTTAAATCACTCATTTAAAGATTCTAAAAATCAAATAATTGAACTTTATCGTCAAATTGAAGCATATGAAAAAGATTTCAATGCTGCAGAAATTAGAAACATTAAAGAAATGCATCAAAAATGGCAAGATAAAGAAAAGGCTACAAAACAATCAATTTACTTTAGTGAACAACAATATCTTGATATTAAAAAAGAAATCCATCATCGTGGAAAAAATAACTCTTCTACTATTGAACAAGAATTAAGGGATTTATTTAGAAAAAGACAAGATTATTTAAATAAAACTACCCAAGATATTGAATACTTAGAAAATTCTTTAAATAAAAAAAACATTACACTTCTTATTGAAGAGGCAGCGCATCACCAACATTATTTAGAAAAAATAGGTGAACTTCATGAGGAAAAAAACTCAAATAGAACTAGAATTAATCATACTTATCTAAAAACTATTAAAGATATTCATAAAAGAAATGAAAATCGTTTAGAAGAAAGTAAAATTGTGGAAAATCAGTTAAATAAAGAATTTAATGAATATACTGAATTTCATAAGAACGATTTAATTTACATTAGACAAAACTTTCATCGTATTCAAGAACAACTTAATAATAAAATTAATGAAGTTGATCAAAACTATAAAAAGTTATTTCAAACAACAGAAAAAGAGTTAATTAGTCGAGAAAAACAAATTGATACGGCCTTAGAAAATATGCACGATGAAAATATTAAAAAAACACGTGATATTAATAATTTATTAGAACACAAATTAACTAAGGTTGATATTAGAATTGACCATCTAAAACAAAAGTATGTCACAAATTTAAAAAATCTAATTAGTCACTTTAAAAAAGATATTACGGAAATTAATAAAAAACATTTATTAGAAGAACAAACACTCATAAAAGAAAAAGATAGCACCAAAGAAAAACATCAACAAATCTTTAAAGAAATCACTAAATCTGGTGGCTCCCTTAAAAAGGCGGAAAAAAATTATGATAAAGAATTAAATGTTATAAATAAAAACATCAACAAACTCAATATTGAAACAGAAAAACTTATCATGGAGCGAAAATTTAGATTTTACCATGATAGACTTAGTCTAGGCTATGAATTTATTAGAAGCCAAGAAATATTTAGATATTATAAATATATCCAAGACAAAAGAAAAAATATTAGGTTAAACAAAAACAAATTATCCTTTAAAAGATATGAAGCGTATATGAATAAATTAAATACGCTCTTTCATGAAGAAAAAGATAAGAAAAATAGAATTATTGATGCCGGAATAAAAATTGAACTTTTACCTGTTGATATTCAAATTCTACTAGCAAGACATATCCATGATTTAGAAATCAACTATTTAAATTTAGAACAAAATTATACTAAAGCTAATCATGAAAGGTTAATGAAGTTAGAAAAATTAGAAACTGGTTTTGCTGAGTTTGTTTTAAAACGCGAAAAAGAACGGATTGACTTAATTAATAATTATGAAAACAAGCAAAATGAAATTGATTTATATTTACTTATGGAATATGAAAAAAACACTTTAAATGGTAAAAAACAAGTTTTAGATGCGAAAAAAGAAGTTAATTCAGCCAATCATCAAATTGAAGTTTTATATAAAGAACATGAAAAAGAACTTTATTTAGAAAAACATGCTACAGAAGTAGAAAAAATTAGATCTAATTTAAGAATTCAAAACGAACGTCTTCAACTTGAAGATGCTTATCAACATGAAATTCATAAATTTGAATATGAAAAATTAACAAGAGAGCTTCAAAAAGAACTCTCAATTTTACAAGCCAATGAAATAATTAATAATTCCATTATTGAAAACACACGATTTCAAAAAGTTTTATCTAACTATTTTTTAATGCTTCAAGCTCTTCAAACAGAGTTAGAACGCATAATAAGCACACTAAAAGACGCCTTTTTATCATCGTTTAAAGATGAAGTTTTTATAAATATCTGTCGTACTATA
>JAAZKC010000074.1 GCA_012800005.1 Acholeplasmataceae bacterium
CTAAAACGCATGCGCATCTTTTTCGCAATAAAGAAAGCGGCAATTGCTAAAAAAAACAGTGGAATTGCTGATAATAATGTTAATCTATAATCCATTGTAAACATTCTTATTAAAACTAAAGTTCCTAAAAATGTACTATCAACTAACATTAGTAATGCTGGACCAAAGGCCATTCTTATTGCTTCCAAATCATTAGAAAAATAAGTCATCACAGCGCCAACTTTATGTGTTTGATAATAAGGTTGATCTAAAGTAAGGGCATGATTAAACAGTTGTTCACGCATTTTATATTGGATTTGTCTAGAAGTTCCCATAATTAGTATACGCCATAAAAATCTTCCTATTGTTATAATTAAAACAACTTTAGTAACTTCTAAAACAAACGTCCATAACATTTTACTATTAAAAGGATTAGTAAGTGCGCCTTCTAAATTGTCAATAAATTCACCAAACAATCTTGGGATTACAAGATTATACCAATCCACCACTAAAAGCACTAAAATCCCTAATAAAAGCGGTATTCCATATTTAATATAATATTTATTTATATGCTTTCCAAAAATCATAATATCCCTCTTCAAAACTTCAATACTATCAAATATAATAACATATTTATAATTATAATTAAACACGTAAATTTAAAAAAGATATTTTTTGTTGTGCGTGTACAATAGAATATGAAATATTATCTCCCTGGAGATGTACACGCACACTGCGGGTTTGTCAAACATCAGTTCCCCTATTAGAAAGGACTATAACATGAATGACAATCTCTTAAACAACATTAACTACAGGCATTCTATATTAAAATATGCCAACCGATTTGGTGTTACTAAGGCTTCTTATAATTTCAATGTGAGCCGAAGTTTCATCTATAAACTTAAAAATAGATATGATGGCTCTATTGATTCATTAAAGCCTTATTCTAGAAAACCTCATAGTCATCCTAATATGCAATCCAAAGATGAAATTGATATGATTAGGAACTATCTTAGAAGAACACCAAATATTTCCTTAGTCGTCCTCTGGGTTAGATTAAAAAGAGCTGGTTATACTAGATCTATTACTACCGTTTATAGAACTCTAATTAAACTAGGTCTTAAGACTAACCCTCCTTCTAAACCTAAAAAAGTTAGAAGAGAGTACGATAAGACTACTTTCCCAGGACAAAGAATTCAAATAGACATTAAATATGTCCCTGATGAATGTATTATTGATAATCCTAATGGTCATAAATATTATCAATATACAGCGATTGATGAATTTTCAAGATATAGAGTCTTAAAAATTTATAAGGAAAAATCCACATATACTAGTACTCTTTTCTTGAGATACTGTATCCGTAAGTTTCCGTTTGACATTAAATGTGTTCAAACAGATAACGGAATGGAATTTACCAATCGCTTCATCTCTGACAAACAAAGTTTATTTGAATTAGAGCTTAATAAATTATCTATCGCACACAAACTTATTAAGCCTTATACTCCTTGGCATAATGGGAAAGTAGAAAGGTCACATAGGAAAGATAATAATTATTTTTATACTAAAACATATATTAACGAAAATGATTTAACTAAATCTCTCACTAAATATGTCAGAGAGTATAATAACTTTCCTATAAGACCTCTTGGTTGGCTATCACCAATAGAATACATAGATAAGTATACCAAAGGGGAACTAGATATCTAAACATTATTGTTTACGATGTTTGACAAACCCGCATAAATTTAAAAAAGATATTTTTTGTTATAATACTATATGAGGTGAAAATTATGGATATTGTCAGTAGATTTATTAATTATGTAAAAGTAGATACACAAAGTGATGCTAATAGTAAAACTATTCCTTCCACCGTTAAACAAAAGGACTTAGCTAAAATTTTAGTCAAAGAGTTAAAAGAGTTAGGATTAAATGCTTTCATGGATGAATATGGTTATGTTTATGCAAAAATAGACAAAACAAAAGATGGCCATAAAGCTGTTGGCTTTATTGCACATATGGATACCTCACCAGATGTTTCTGGTACGAATGTAAAACCTAGAATTATTAAAAATTATCAAGGTGAAGTTATTAAACTTAATCAAGATTTAAGTATGTGTCCTAAAACTTCTCCTGATTTGAATTATGTGATTGGTGATGATATTGTCGTCACTGATGGTAATACTCTTTTAGGTGCCGATAATAAAGCGGGTATTGCGATTATTATGGATTTTGCAAAAGAAGTTATTACTAAAAATCCTCCTCATGGAGATATTTATCTTGGATTTACTCCTGATGAAGAAATTGGTAGAGGTGCTGATAAATTTAATTTAGATTATTTTAAAGCTGACTTTGCCTATACTATTGATGGGGGATGTGTTGGTGTAATTAACTTTGAAAACTTTAATGCTTCTAGCGCTAAAGTAACTTTTATTGGTAAGTCAATGCATCCAGGTAGTGCTAAAGGTAAATTAATTAACTCACAACACTTAGCTTTTGAGTTTCATAATATGCTTCCAAAATTTTTAAATCCCGCTTTCACAGAAGGTTATGATGGTTTTAATCACTTAAGTGAAATGAGTGGTAATGTTGAATTAACACATCTTCATTATATTATTAGAAATCACAATTATAATTTATTTAAATTTCAGGAAGAAAAATTTAAACGTATTAAAGATTATTTGAATAATAAATATGGTTATGAAGCCGTTAAATTAGAAATTAAAGAATCATATTTAAATATGTACGAGGTTTTAAAAGACGACTTCACAAGTGTTGAGGTCGCAAAAAAAGCCACACTAAATTTAGGAATAAATTATTATGAAATCCCTATTCGTGGTGGCACCGATGGTGCGAGACTCTCATTTATGGGTCTTCCATGTCCTAATTTAGGTACTGGTGGCTTTAATTTTCATAGTAGATTTGAATTTTTAAGTATTAATCAAATGAAACAAAGTGTTTTAATATTACTTGAAATTATTAAATTAGTTTAATTTATTTTTCTAAGAAAAATTTAAGTGCTTCTTTGATTTCTTGATCCCAAAAATCCCAGGTATGATTACCTGGTTTTTCATAATATACATGTTTAATCTTCTTTTGTTTTAAAAGTTCATGAAATCCACGGTTGTGTGGTAAAAGCACATCTTCTGTCCCGCAAGAAACATACAAACTTATATCTTTATCTTTTTGAAGTGTTAATAAATGATATAAATCATCTTCTTTTTTAAACTTATCTGAAAACAATGTTTTAAAAGGTCCTTTTCTTTTATCATAAACAGAACTTTGTAGTTTAAAAACATCTAATGCCCCCGAAAATGAAGCACCTTTCGAATAAATATCCGTTGATAAAATTGCCCTCATTGCTCCATATCCTCCCATAGATAATCCCGCAATAAAAGTGTTTTCTCTTTCTATATTTAATCTATAAGTTTCTTTGATAATCGCTGGTAGTTCTTCTGTTAAATATTTAAAATAAGAATACCACGAATCTGCATCAACATAAAACATATTAAGTCCACTTGGCATTACTACAATCATGTTTTTATCAGCTACATATTTTTCAATTCTTGTATATCTAATCCAATTAGAATAGTCTCCCCAATATCCATGCAGTAAATATAAAATTGAGACCTCTTCTTCTTTTACTACTTCGGGTCTAATAATATATAAATCCGTTTCTAACTCCAAATGTTTACTTGACACTTTTTGATGTATCAACATCTTCTTCACTTCCTTTTCCGTATACTTTTATTTTAATTAAATCACTTGCATATTTAATTTTATATTTATCTACTTTTACTTCAAACGTTAAATAAGCATATGCAATCCCTGACTTTTCGGCTGAAATAATTCCTAATTGATCAAAAACTAAACCTAACGGGTTGTCAAATAATACTTCTGCTTTAAATGATAATTTATTGTGGTTTTCATCTGTTAGATTAATCTTTTTGTATTCTCCCATTTTATAGTGTATGAATTTATCTACGACAAGGTGTTTCGGCAATTTTACTAATTTATCAATATAATCTGAATTAACCATATGATTTTTATTTGCGAAAACTTTATAGGTAGCATCTTTTGATAATGCATAAGGAACCATTGGAATCATTCTTTTATTCAAAGCTTCGATAAATTTAGGATTGTCATGTAAGTAGTAAGGATGAATCACTAAATTGTATTTATGGACTAATTTAATCAAAGCATCAACAGTTAATTTCTTTTCATTGAAACTTAACAACATTCCACTTTTAACTTTTTTTAAGTATTCATTTGCTCTAACAATCGCAAACGGAAAAAAACTCATCACATATACTGGTCTTTCCATTAAATTAATTACTTTGGCAATTTTTTTAATGTGTCTTTTACTATCAACCTTAATATCAAGAATAAATCCAATATTATTAGAAATTTCTTTATCAAAGTTAATTAATGATTCAATATGATTGTCAGTTATCTTACCGTTAAAGACTTGTCTTGCTTCTTTCAATTCTTTAAACGTGTTTCTTCTAATTACGTAGTCTTTATCATAATTTTTACCTAGTGAAGCACCATGATTAACCACCACAACATTATTTTTAGTCACATGAATATCTAACTCAATAAATTCGGCACCTAATTTTTCCGCATCAATTGCGGCACCTAATGAGTTTTCTATATTATTAACTTGATATCCTCTATGTGAAACTAAAATTGGCCTTGTGTAAAAAAATGGGTCCATTTTTATTTTTTCAATATTTTTCCCTAAAATTCCATCCGCCCCAGATAATAATGCTTCATATGCTTCTAATTGAGTTTCAGCTCTAATAATTACTACAATACCACACTTTTTTAGTTCTCTAATTACCCTTTGATTAGCATAAGAAATATCTAGACAAATTGTAAATATTCCTAATGAAAATAATTCCTTAGTAAATTTATTAATATCGTCAAAAGTTTTTTTAGGTTCATAAACATATCTCGCATATGGGTGAACTGAATACATTTCTTTAATAACTTTTCTTTCCTTTGATAAAATAAAAATATCATTTCGAGCACGTAACTTTAAAAAACCGGCTATTTGACGAGCCTTTTCAATATCATGGATTTCTATTAAATTTAACCCTTTTAAAATAATTGATGCATCATAATTGAGTAAATATGAAATATCACCAGAAGGGTGGTTTGTAATAAATACTGTTTCTTTCAATTTTTATCATCCTAACTTATCGTATCTATATTATATTATAACTATGTAAATATTTCAACGGATTTAAGCCCTAACGATTGACTTTTTAAGGCTTTTTTGTTAAAGTTTTCATTGGGGGATATGAAATGATTGAAGAACTTAGGGCTTGGTTGAATAATCAATTTTCATCAATTGATTTTATTAATCAAACCTGGGCTAATATATTAACTACCTTTACGATGATTATTATTTGGATTATCTTGGGGTATATACTTAAAAAGATTTTAACTTTTTACTTTTCTAAAAGACTTAATAGAGGTTTTGTAGGAAAGGATGACAAACACGCAAAAACAATTACAAAAATGGTTTCAAACATCGCTACATTTTTACTAGTTGTATTTTTGGCGATTGTTATTATGAATGAACTTGGGGTTGATATCGCAACTATTATCGCAAGCGCAGGAATTGTTGGGCTTGCAGTAGGGTTTGGTGCACAATCTCTTGTTAAAGACTTAATTAGTGGTTTTTTCATTATTGCGGAAAGAGTGTTTTCTGTAGGAGAAACAATTATTTATGGAGATTTTAGGGGCACTGTTGTTAATATTGGTCTTAGAACTACTACCATTGAAAACATCTTTAATGAAACTTTAGTTGTTAACAATAGCGATATTAGAAAAGTTATTAATGTCGCAAGAAAGAACAGTGCTAGATTCGTTAGATTTAAAGTTGCGTATGGAACTGATTTAAAATATTTTGGTGATAATTTCGTTGATTATTTAAATACTGTTAGTTCCAAATATGACAAAATGATTGGCGTTCCAACATTCTTTGGGGTTTCTGATACATCAAATGGTGGAGTAACTTTAATGCTTATGTTTACTTGTGTTAATGGTCAACAATTTGCATTAGAAAGGGCTTTATTAGCGGATATTTACAATTATTGTATGGAACATAACATTGGGATGCCAGGCTATCTTATTAAACCACAAGGAGAATAATTTATGAAAATAGTTATTGATGAAATAAGCACCATTAATAAAATGGTCGCAAAAGAAATTACTAAACTTGTTAAAAATAATCCTAACGCAGTTTTAGGACTTGCCACAGGAGGAACACCATTAGGTATTTATGAAAACTTAGTTTTAGATTATAAAGAAAACAAAACCAATTATGAAAATGTAACTACTTTTAATCTAGATGAATATGTTGGTTTAGACATTAATCATGAACAAAGTTATCATACTTATATGAGAAAAAATTTATTTAATCACATTAATATCAATTTAGAAAACACTCATTTTCCTACCCTAGAAAACCCACAATCTTACACAAAATTAATTAAAGAAAAAAGCATTGATATTCAAATTTTGGGAGTAGGAAGTAATGGACATATTGGGTTTAATGAACCTGGAACTAGTTTTGATTCCGAAACAGGCTATGTTACTTTAGCAGAATCAACAATCGAAGATAATAAAAGGTTTTTTGATTCAATTGAAGATGTTCCTACATCTGCGGTCACAATGGGTCTTAAAGACATTATGAGCGCGAAAAGAATTATGTTAATTGCCTTTGGGAAAAATAAAGCTCAAGCAATTAAACAACTGATTAATGGAAAAGAAGACGAAGCATGGCCTTTAACAATATTAAAAAGACATCCATATGTCACAGTATATTTAGACAAAGAAGCCGCATCTTTAATAGAATAAATCTTAAAAATAAAGCGAGAAAATTTCGCTTTATTTTTTTTCTATATTATTAGAATTATATGTTTTAATAGTTTCCTGTACTAATTTAACCGCATCTTCATTGGATAAATTATTAATGTTTTCAGAAATAAACTTCATGTCAAGCTCTTCAGTATTTAAATGTGGTTCATGTTCAATAAATATTTTTTCATTATCAGTTTTCTTGTGGGCATTTGTGTTTGTATCAATTAAAAGTTCTTCATATAGTTTTTCACCTGGTCTTAAGCCAGTAATTTTTATATCAATATCTTTATATGGCACATAGCCTGAAAGCCTGATCATTCTTTCAGCTAAATCTAATATTTTCACTGGACTACCCATATCTAAAACAAAAATCTCTCCACCTTTAGCATATACAGCTGATTGTAAAATAAGCCCAACTGCCTCAGGAATTATCATAAAATATCTTTCAATTTCTTTATGCGTTACAGTTAGTGGTCCACCATCTTCAATTTGTTTTTTAAATAGTGGAATCACTGAACCGTTAGATCCTAAAACATTACCGAATCTTACTGCAGAATAATTTGTATGCTTAGAAATTTCATTTTGGTTTTGAATAATATTTTCTGCATATCTCTTACAAGCACCCATTATTGAAGTTGGTCTAACTGCTTTGTCAGTAGATACTAAAACCATCTTATCAACTTTATATTCATCAGCTAAAATAGTTACATAATATGTGCCCAAAACATTAGTTCTTAATGACTCCACTGGGGCATCTTCCATTAATGGAACATGTTTGTAAGCTGCAGCATGGAAAACAATATTTGGTTTATATTTTTCAAAGACTGATTTAATTCTTTCATAATTATAAACGCTACCAATAATGACATTTAATTCACATTTTAAACTTGGATTTTTTTGGAATAAACGCAATAGTTCCATTTGAATTTCATAAGTGGTATTTTCATAAATATCAAAAATTACTAGTCTTTTAGGTATATAAGAAACAATTTGTCTACATAATTCGCTTCCTATAGAACCACCACCACCAGTGACTAAAATTACTTTATCTTTAATGAAACTCGAAATTCCTTCATTATCCAATGCAATGGGTTCCCTATTTAACAAATCTTCCACTTTAACATTAACTATTTTAACTTCTTTTTCATTAGAAACATCACTTAAAACTTGCATTTTTTTAACTGAAACATCACATTCAGTAACATCATTAATGATTCCCGCTAATGATTTTGGTTTTAAACTTTTTATCGCAATAATTACTTCTTCTGCATTTGTTTTTTTTATTATTTCTTTAATATTTTTAATTGGACCATAAATTTTAATACCACTCATTTTTGCCCCAATCTTATTAGTATCATCATCAACGAAACCAATTACTTTATTATCTCTTTTTTTATTATCCATTATTTCCGTTAAAACAATATAACCTCCACTACCAGCACCAATGATTAATGTCCTTAAACCATCTTGACGGCGATACCATTGGGTTACATATCTCATTATTCTTGGGATTGTTCTAGGGAAAACAATCAAAGTAATCTCAACCGGAATAAAAATCAAATAAACATAAAAGACAAATGGACTTAAATCTCTAAATATTAAGAAAAACACCATAAATAATAAGTTCTTACTAATAATGGCAATACTTATTCTTAAAATTTCTTGAAATCCAAAATGCTTCATAAGCATACTATAAATTTGTGCTAAGATAAAAGCACCTACACTTAATGCGGCAATAATAATAGTAAAAACTCCAAATCTTAATAAGTTTTCTGTTTCTGTTAAATCAACAAACCTACTGCCAATAAAAAAGTACACTGAAAGGAAAATAAATAAATCCCACAGCGCTAATTCTATTTTAATAACAATTTTCGGGGCTTTTCTTTCCATAATAATGCCTCCTTTTATTTTTCAGGTTTTGGTTTAATTAAGTGAGTATAATAATCTGTCTTATTAACTTGTCTTCCTCTCGCAATCGCAAGTGATCCTTCTGGAATATCTTTTGTCACAGTTGAACCTGCCGCAATAAAAACATTATTAGAAATATTTAGTGGCGCAATCATATTAACATTACAACCAATAAATACATCATCACCAATGTTAGTTTTATGTTTTGAAACACCATCAAAGTTAACTGTAATTGAACCACAACCAAAGTTAACTCTACAGCCTACACTTGAATCTCCAATATATGATAAATGAGCAGCTTTAGTTTCGCGACCTGTTTGTGAATTTTTAATTTCAACAAAGTTTCCAATTCTATTGCCAATACCAACAATTGCGTTTTCTCTTAAGTGAGCAAACGGCCCTATTGTGCTTTTTTCCATTACAGTGCTATCAAAAATTAAACTGTGTTTCACAATTACATCTTCATGAATTTCCGATTCATGAATTTCTGTATTAGGCCCTACTATCGCACCAGTTTTAATAACGCTTTTCCCAGTAATGGTTGTGTTCGGCAAAATAGTAACACCTGGTTCCATAACAACATCATAACCAATCGTTATTGTTTCTGGGTTAACCATAGAAACACCATTAGTCATATGAACTCTATTAATATCTTCTCTTAAAAACCTTTCTGCAATACTAATTTGATATAAATCATTTACTCCCATTACTTGGTGAACATCTCTAACAACAAACGAGCCAACCTTATATTTTCCATACATCAAATTAACAATATCTGTTAAATAATATTCTTGATTTTTATTTTCTGTTTTAACTTCTTTTAACACATCAAAAAGGTATTCATTATTGATAACATAAACACCACTATTAACTTCACGAATTTGTTTTTCAGCGTATGTAGCATCTTTATCTTCTACTATTTTTTCTACATTTCCATCATCATCCTTAAGGATTCTTCCATATCCTTTTGGGTTATCTACAATCATAGAAACAACTGTTAAATCATTACCTGAAGCATGATGCGTATTAATAATTTTATCTGTTAATTTTGTAGACATTAAAGGTACATCACCAGGGACAATTAACGTTGTTCCTTTTTTGTTTTCTAAAATAACTTTCGCACTTAAAACGGCGTTTGCGGTCCCTAATTGTTTTTCTTGTGTTACAAATGTAACTCTTTGTTGTAATAAATCATAAAAAACTTCTTTTTTATATCCAACTACACAAACAATTTCATTTACATTGTTTGTTTGTTCTAATTTTTCTACAATATAACTTATCATTGGTTTTTTCAAAATTGGATAAGCACATTTAGGTATTTCACTTTTCATCCTTGTGCCTTTTCCTGCTGCTAAAATAAGAGCGTATGTCATATCATTTTTCCTTTTTCTTTAATTAAATCAACCATTTGGTTAATTTGTTCGTTTAATATTTTCACATCTTTGTAACTCATTGTTACCCTAATTAATGGTTCAGTGCCACTTGGCCTAATTAATACTAAATAATCTTCCTTAAAAATTTCTTTTATTTTCTTTGTTAAGTTAATTACCTCTTCATCTTTTAATACATCTTTACTAACGTCTTTAATGTTAATCATTTTAAAAGGATAAGGAGTTACTTTTTTCAAAAAATCTTCTAAATTGCAATTTTCTTCTTTTAATATTTTTAACATGTATAAGGCCATTAAAACTCCATCGCCCGAATGCATCAAGTGATTTAAGATAATATGTCCACTTGCTTCACCACCTAAAGTATATGAATACTCATCCATTTCCGCTTTAACATATTTATCACCAACATCACAAAGAGAATACGTAATGTTTTCTTCTTTGAAAGCCTTTAAAATTCCTGGGTTACTCATTTTAGTAAGAACGACATGATTATCTTTAAGCAAACCTTTCTTTTTCATATATGACGCATAGATATACATCATCATATCCCCATCTACTATCTTACCATTTTTTGAAACAATTAAACATCTATCTGCATCGCCATCAAAAGCGAAACCGATATCATGCGAACCAACAACTGATTTTAAAAAATCCAAATGTGTTGATCCAACACCATCATTAATGTTTTTTCCGTTAGGAGAAACATTATACGCTTTTCCTTTAGGAACATAACGTTTAATTACTTCTTCTATTATTTTATAACTCGCACCATTTGCACAATCAAAACAAGCATTAATTGCTCCGGCCTCTAATAATAAAGAATCAAAAAACCTTAAATATGCATTTAAAGGTTCATTTGTTTTAACATATGAATAATTTGAGTTTGCGTCATTTTCATTTATATTATTAATAAAGTTTTCGATTTTTTCTTCTATTTCATCATCAGTTTTGTAACCTTTATTAAATATTTTAATTCCGTTATCAAAATAAGGATTATGACTAGCGGTAATCATAATTCCAATCATTTCTTTCAATTTAGAATAATAGGCAATCATAGGTGTTGTGGCATTTTCCTGAAAATAAACTACCACCCCTAATTGATTTAACCCTTTAGTAATCTCATTTAAAATAGGAAGACTTGATTCTCTTGTATCACAACCAATTATTACTTCTTTTACATCAAATGCTTTTGCGACAGCTTTTCCAACCTTATAAGAAAAACCATTTGAAAGAAGATATAAACTATTAGAGCGTATCCCATCAGTACCAAAATATTTTTTCATTATTAACCTCTTTATTTAAGTAATATTGAACTAATCAATAATCCTTTACTTACGCAGTAATATAATATCACATACTCGTTAAAAAGTATACTTTTTGTTGCATTATAAAATGTCCATTTTACTTTACATTCATACTTTTAAGAATGAAAAAACGCTTTAAAAAGCGCTTTTCCTTATTCTTTAAACAAATCTTTATATTTCAAAATGGGTTTTCTTGCCGCTAAAACTTCATCTAATCTTCTTACTTTTGTATTGTAAGGAGCATTTTTTAAAAGCTCAGGATTTTCTTTTGCTTCTTTCGCAATCAACTTCATCACATTAATAAAATTATCTAAAGTTTCTTTTGATTCTGTTTCAACAGGTTCAATCATCATTGCCTCATTAACAATTAAGGGAAAATAAATTGTCGGCGGGTGTACTCCATAATCAAGTAATCTTTTTGCCACATCTAATGTTTTTATTCCGGTAGACTTATCTTTAAGTCCGTCAAAAACAACCTCATGCATGTTGACTTCATCAACCACAAGCAAATAATAATCTCTTAAAGATTCTTTAATATAATTAGTATTTAAAACCGCATAATTACCAACATTTTCCAACGCCTGTTTACCTAGTGTTTTTATATAAGCGTTAGTTTTCACAACCACACCAAAATTACCGTAAAATTTACCAACCCTACCAATACTATGTTTAGGATTATAAAATTCATATTTATCTCTTTTAATAACTACTGGTGATGGAAGCAATTCTTTTAAATGTTCTACTACTCCAACAGGTCCAGCACCTGGTCCACCGCCACCATGTGGAGTTGAAAATGTTTTGTGAACATTTAAATGAACAATATCAAACCCCATTAATCCTGGTTTCCCCTTTCCTAAAAGCGCATTTAAATTAGCACCATCATAATAAAGAAGTCCACCTGCATCATGAATTAACTCGCTAATTTTCAATATATCTTTTTCAAAGATTCCTAATGTGTTGGGATTGGTAAGCATAATTCCCGCAATTTCATCTGATAATAACTCTTTTAACGAGTTAATATCAACAGTTCCATCTTTATTAGACTTAACTTCTACTGTTTCAAAGCCAGCTACTGAAGCACTTGCGGGATTAGTTCCATGTGCACTATCAGGAACAATAATTTTTGTCCGTTTAAAATCTTTTTTAAGGTGATGATATTTCTTAATAATCATTAACCCAACTAATTCACCGTGCGCTCCTGCAAATGGAGCAAATGAAAAGTAATCCATTCCGGTAATTTCTCCTAACAACTTACCTGTTTCATACATTATTTCTAGTGAACCTTGTGAAGCATAACTTGGAGTAAGTGGATGCATTTCCGTAAATAAAGGCATATTTGCCGCAACTTCATTAATTTTAGGATTATATTTCATTGTACAACTTCCAAGCGGATAAAAACCTGTATCAACACCAAAGTTTTTCATACTCAAATTTGTATAATGTCTTACTACATCAGGTTCAGTAACCTCTGGAAGATTAAGTGAAGTTTCTCTTAACAAATTTTTAGAAATGTTTTTAAAATTATTTGACCTAATATTTAAATCATGACCAATTCTTCCTTTTTTAGAAATTTCAAAAATAAGCTTATCATAACTCATGCGTCAACACCTCCACAAATTTATCAATATCTTCTTTTGAATATTTCTCCGTTACCGCAAACATAATTTTATCATCATCTATAGGTAGGCCAATCAAATAACCTTTGTTAATGAGTTTTTTTTCAATAGTTTTAATATCTAAATTAGTTTTTAAAATAAACTCTTTTAAATAAGGTTTGTCGTGGACTTTTTTAAAATATTTGGTTTCTAAAAGTTTACTTTCTAAATAATGCGCATTTGTATATGATGCTTCGTTAACTTTAACTAAACCATCTTTGCCCATTAAAGAAATATAAATAGTAACCCATAGTGCCATAAGTGATTGATTTGAACAAATATTAGAATTAGCCTTTTCTCTTCTAATGTGTTGTTCCCTTGCTTGAAGTGTTAAAACAAAAGCTCTTTTTCCATCAACATCTTTTGTAATTCCACAAATGCGTCCAGGAATTTTTCTTAAAAATTTTTCCTTAACTGCCATATATCCAACATATGGACCCCCAAAAGATAAAGGTATTCCTAACGATTGTCCTGAACCAACCGCGATATCAACATCATATTCTTTTGGTGTTTTTAAAATGGCTAAAGTTTGAGGGTCATTTATCATAATAAATAACCCACCATTTTCATGAATGATTTGAGAAAATAAACTGTAATCCTCAATTACACCATAAAAATTAGGATTTTGCACAATAACACAAGCAATATCTTTATATCTTTTAATAAAATCAATGGAAGTTTCATAATCAAACTTTGGAATTAATATTATTTCGAAACCCTTATTGTATGCATATGACTCTACTGTGGCAATAATGCTAGGATGAACTGTAGAACTAATTAAAACTTTACTGTTTCTTGTGTGATTAGTCGCAAGCAGCATTGCTTCCGCAGCCGCTGTTGCATCATCATATAGTGAAGCATTTGCAACATCTAAACCAGTTAATTCACAAATGTATGACTGAAACTCAAAGATATACTGTAGTGTTCCTTGGGAAATTTCAGGTTGATATGGTGTGTACGAAGTTAAAAACTCACTTCTTTGCGTTAAATAAGGAATTATTGAAGGCATATAGTGATCATATGCTCCTGCACCTCTAAAGATTTGTAAACTCTTATTTTTATTAGCTATTTCAGTTAAATTTTTAATAAGTTCATATTCACTTAATCCATCTTTTAAGTCATATTCCGCTTTATCTTTGATTTCTTTTGGAATAACTTGAAAAAGATCATCTAATGTTTTAACACCAATAACTTTTAACATTGCATCAATATCTTCTTTTGTATGAGGAAAATATTTAAACATAGTACTATCCTTTATAATCACTTTCTTTAATTAAATTTTCCAATTCTTTTATATCAAAATCAGTTAATTCAACTAAAAACTCCTTTAAAGGTTTTTCATTTAATAATTCGGGTGCATCTTCTAATGCTTCATTTACTTTACTAATAACGCCACTAAGAGGCATATATAAATCACTTGCAGCTTTAACACTTTCAACTGCACCAAATGACTCACCTTGTTTAAATGAATCTCCAACTTGTGGAAGTTCAACATAAACAATATCTCCTAATTCATCTGCGGCATGTTTAGAAAGCCCCACAATGGCTTTATCCCCTTTAATTAAAACCCATTCTTCAGTTTTTGTGTAATATCTCATTTTTCTACCTCGCATAATTTTTCTTTATATATGATCTTTTCCTTAAGCGTGCTTGAACGCGCTTATTTCTAATTTCAATTGTGACAATATCACCCATCTTATAACTTGACTTTATAAGCCCATTTGCGTATGAATCTTTTGTTCCTGGAATCATAAACCCACTAGTAACATAACCAATATTTTCTTCTCCATCATAAATTAGATAACCTTGTCTTGCAATACCACGGTCTAGTAAAATCATCCCAAATATTTTCATATCTAATGATTCTTTTTCCTTAAGTAAAGCTTCTCTTCCAATAAATTCTTTAGAAAAGTCAATTGCGAAATTTAGTCCTGCCTTAACTGGTGAAATATACGCTGATAATTCATGGCCATAAAGAGGTAATCCTGCTTCAAACCTTAAAGTATCTCTTGCTCCAAGTCCACAAGGTTTCGCTTCTTTTAATAATTTTTCTGTTAAAGAAATAATATCTTGGTGGTCTCCATAAATTTCAAATCCATCCTCACCTGTATAACCACTTCTAGAAACTAAAAATTTATCACAAGTTCTAAAAGTCATAAACTCCATATTAACATCTTTAACATAATTAGATAAAATTTCTAATGCTTTTGGGCCTTGAATACTAATTGCGCTATAATTTTTACTTTCATTTAAAACTTTAACACTATCTTTTCTTTTATTCAAGACTTCTTTAAGATGTTCATATAAAACATCTTGATTAGAGGCATTACATACTAATAAAATCTCTTCATCACTAAATTTATAAGCCATTAAATCGTCAACAACTCCGCCATCATCATGAGTAATAATGTGGTATTGCATTTGTCCTTCACCAATCTTATTAATGTTATTAGTTGAAACATAATTTAAAAATTTACTCGCATCTACCCCTTTTAAAAATATTTCTCCCATATGTGAAATATCGAACACTCCCGCATGTTCCCTAACTGCTTGGTGTTCACTTACAATCCCTTCAAACGATACTGGCATGTAAAACCCACCATAACTTGTGAATGTCGCATTATATTTTTTAAAAATTTCATATAACGCTGTCTTTTTACCATCCATAATAATTAAAACCCCTTTCTTATTAAATTATATAAATCCTTATTACTCATTCCTTCAATATATTGTGAAGGCTCTAGTTTCATTATCTTTTCTAAATCATTTTTGGTTGTACCAATAATCTTTATTTTTAAAGAATCTAAAGGCTCTTTTTCAAAAAAATCACCATATATTTCAACATCAATAATTTTCTCATTTAAAATATCTAAATATAAGATAACCTCTCCATAAGGAAATCTTTCTTTAATCTCTATTTTATATTTAGGGTTTTTCCCATAAATATAATTATAATCATTGTAATGATTCATTCTTTTTTCAACTTCTAAAATTTCATCATTAGTTAAAGTAATTGTTTCAAATTTAGTAAAATAGTTATCCATCGACTTTCTAAATTCTTCTCTACTTAAATTGATATAAGGTTTTAAGTTAGTTACTCTTGACTTAACACTCTTAATTCCTTTTGATTTCAACTTTAATTTAGACGGATTCAAGACGTTTTTTAATACTGTTAAATCAGTATCATATAAAATTGTTCCATGTAACACATGACCATTTTTAGTTTGATAATATGCATTACCAGAAAACTTCATTTCATTAAATAATAAATCGTTTCTTCCAGAAAAACAAACTTCAATATACTCTTTTAAAAAATCTTTAATTAATCCTAAAAAAATATGATACATTTCATTTTTAGGACGTTTTGAAATGAATCTATATTTAATACAACAATAATCATTATAAACTGCCCCACCACCTGAAGGTCTTCTATAAACTTTAATATTATTTTCTTTAAGATAATCTAATTGAACTTCACGGTGTAATAATTGATTTTTCCCAATAATAACACTGTTAAAGACATCCCAAATAAAAATATATTGTTCATCTTTTTCTAATAAATATTCTTCTAAAGAAAAATAAAACGGATCAATTCTTTGTTTAATATCTAACTTAACAAACTTCATAATTCTTTTTTATCTTTTCTATTAATATAGGTATTTCTTTTAAGTTAATACTGCCTAAAGAAATTCTAATTCCTTTATAGGTAGGTATCACATAAACTTTATCATTCTTAAGTTTTTTAGTAAACTCTATAGGGTTTCTACACTTAACTGTAATAAAAAAACCTTCTTTATATGGATAAATGCATAAACTATTTTCTTTAACTAAAG
>JAAZKC010000075.1 GCA_012800005.1 Acholeplasmataceae bacterium
ACCTAATGCTAATCCTGAAAAAGTCTTAAAAGAAATAGAAGATATTATCGGGATTCCTACTGATAATGCCATTTTAACGAGCGCTAAAAGTGGGGAAGGAATTGATGATGTACTAGAAGCGATTGTAAAATATATTCCGGCTCCACATGGCGATAAAGATGCTCCACTAGAAGCGTTAATTTTTGATAGTTTGTTTGATCAATATCGTGGGGCAATACCTTTTATAAGAATTATGAATGGTAGTGTTAAAAAAGGTGATATTATTGAGATGGTTTCTACAAAAGCGACTTATGAAGTAGTAGAAGTGGGAGTTCATAAACCGTATGAAGAAAAACGTGATATTTTACTTCCTGGTGATGTTGGTTATCTAACTGCTTCAATTAAAGTTATTGATCATATTAACGTTGGTGATACAATTACTCTTAAAAATAATCCAACAAAAACACCACTTCCAGGATATAGAAAATTAAATCCTGTCGTGTTTTGCGGGTTATATCCAATTGATAATACTCAATATAATGACTTAAAAGAAGCACTTGATAAATTAGCTTTAAATGATGCTTCATTTTTCTATGAATTAGAAAGTAGTGTTGCCTTAGGTTTTGGCTTTAGGGCTGGGTTTTTAGGACTATTACATATGGAAGTTGTCCAAGAAAGAATCTCAAGAGAATTTGGTATTGATTTAATTGCGACAGCTCCAAGTGTTATTTATCAAATAAACTTAACTAATAAAACATCAATAAAAATTGATAATCCGGCTGATTTTCCACCACAAACAGAAATTGAGGCAATTTTAGAACCTTATGTTGTTGCGACAATCTTAACCCCAAGTGAGTATATTGGCCCAGTAATGGAATTATGTCAAAGTAAAAGAGGTTCATTTATTACAATGCATTATCTTGATGAAACAAGAGTAGAATTGAAATATGACCTACCTTTAAGTGAAATAGTTTATGATTTTTTTAATAAATTAAAGAGTATTTCTAGAGGTTATGCTTCGTTTGATTATGAAATTAGTGAATATAAAGAGTCTAAACTTCAAAAGTTAGATATCTTGTTAAATGGGGAAGTCGTTGATGCTTTATCAAGCATTGTTCATAAAGATTTTGCCTATAATAGGGGAAGAGCGCTTTGTCTAAAATTAAAAGATGTTATTCCAAGACATATGTTTGAAATTCCCATTCAAGCGGCAATTGGTAATAAAATTATCGCTAGAGAAACAATTAAAGCCTTAAGAAAAGATGTTTTAGCTAAATGTTATGGCGGAGATGTTTCAAGAAAAAGAAAACTTTTAGAAAAACAAAAAGAAGGAAAGAAACGAATGAAACAAGTTGGAAATGTTGAAATTCCTCAAGAAGCCTTTATGTCAATTTTAAAAACGGATGATTAATTCATTCGTTTTTTTTAAATCTTTTAAGATATTATGTAAACCATGTGATATAATTAAATAAAGAGGTGATTTCATGTTAGGTTTATACGTTCATATTCCATTTTGTGAACATATTTGTACATATTGTGATTTTGTTAAGCGTGTTAAAAAAGATGATGAAATGATTATTAATTATATCAAAGCTTTAAAGCGTGATTATGAGGAAATTAAAGATTTAAAGTTTGATACTATTTATATTGGAGGGGGAACTCCTTCAATGTTAAATCTTAAAGAATTAGAAATGTTATTAGAAATTTTTAAAGACCAAAAACCGCTTGAATATACCATTGAAGTTAATCCTGAATCATATACTCCTAAAAAAGGGTTACTATTTAAACAATATAATATTAATAGAGTTAGTTTAGGAGTTCAAACATTTAATGAAAACATTTTAAAAACTTTAAATAGAAAACATACTAATAAAGATGTTTTTAATACGCTTCGTCATCTTATTAGTATGTTTTCTATTTAAAGTTTTTAAAATGTTAATATTAATAGAGTTAGT
>JAAZKC010000076.1 GCA_012800005.1 Acholeplasmataceae bacterium
AATTTCTTTTTCATGAATTATATTAGGAAGTTTTTTCTCTTTCTTAGGAGCCTTAATTAAAATAGTTGGATTTTTTTCAATATAACCTTCTCTTTTTAAAAAACGATAAAATGTTTTAATGCCAGAAAGTTTTCTTGTGATGGTTGAGTTACTATAAACATCAAAAATTGAACTAAGATAATAATCAATCAAGTTTTCTCTTTCAATTAAAAGAGTATCACTAAAACCTTCATGAATTAAAAAATCTTTAAGTCCAAAAATATCATCTAAATAACTTTTAACTGTGTTTTCGGAATAATTTCTTTCATAAAGTAAATAATCTTTAAATTCATTAATTATTCTTTCATCCATTTAAATATTCTCCTAAAGTTTCTTCACTTCTTTTTTTATAAAGTTCTTTTCTATCTTTTTTCTTATGAGGACCAAGCGGTCTAAGCAATCCCAAATTCGCATTCATTGGATTAAAATTACTATTAGGTGTACTAATGTATTTAGCTAATGCACCAATAATTGTAGTATCAGGAAACGGCTTTGTATCAAGTTTATTTATATATTTATACATATGGTAGCCCGCACTTAATCCACTTGATGCGCTTTCTACATATCCTTCAACACCACTTAATTGTCCCGCAATAAATAAATTGGGAATTTCTTTAACTTGATATAAAGAGTTTAACACTTTTGGTGAGTTAAAGTAAGTGTTTTTATGCATGACACCATATCTTAAAATATTTGCGTTTTCTAATCCTGGAATCATTTTAATAATCCGTTTTTGTTCACCATATTTTAAGTTGGTTTGAAAACCAACTAAATTATACATACTTTTTAAAGCATCATCTTGTCTTAGTTGAACAACTGCGTATGGCTTTTTGCCATCACGCTCTAGGCCAACAGGTTTAAGGGGACCAAAAGTTAAAGTTTTAAATCCTCTTTTAGCCATCACTTCAATAGGTAAGCAACCTTCAAAAACATTTTCTTCAAAACTTTTTAAAGGAACTACTTCCGCACTAACTAGTGCTTCATAAAAGTTTTTATATTCATCATATGTCATTGGACAATTTAAATATGCAGCCTCACCTTTATCATATCTACTTTTCAAATAACAAATATCTTTATTAATTGATGATTCTTCTACTATTGGCGCCACCGCATCAAAAAAATGCATTTCATCTAATTTAAGAAGTTCTTTTAAATGCTTTTGAAGTGGTTTGCTAATTAGTGGGCCCGTGGCAATAATAGTAGGTATATTAATATCAATTTCTTTAACTTCTTCATGAATTATTTTAATATTAGGATGATTAATTATTTTACCTGTAATATATGTTGAAAATAATGTTCTATCAACAGCTAAGCTAGAGCCGGCCTCTACTTGTGTTTTTAAAGCGGCTTCCATTACTAAAGAATCTAGAGTGATAAGTTCATTTTTTAACATCCCAACCGCATTTAAAGGATCATTACTTCTTAAAGAGTTAGAACAGACCAATTCCGCAAATAAAGGAGTTTTATGTGCTTCTGTATATTTATATGGTCTCATTTCGTAAAGTTCTACTTTAATATTTTTATTTGCAAGGTAATATGCAGCTTCAATTCCCGCAAGTCCAGCACCGATAACTTTTACTTTCATAAAATCATCCCTCCTTTATTTTTCATTTATTATATTATATAATAAAAACGAGGTGAATATCTATGGCAACAATAAAAGATGTCGCAAAAGCCGCAAATGTTAGTGTTGCGACAGTGTCAAGAGTAATAAATAATAAAGGCTATGTAAACGAAGAAACTAGACGTTTAGTTGAAAAAGCAATTAAAGATTTAAATTATATACCTAATCAACTCGCAAGATCACTTTATAATAAAGAATCTAAACTTATTAGTGTTTTTGTACCACACATTAACACCCAGTTTTATTCTGATTTAGTAGATGGTATTGAAGAAAAGGCGTTAGAATTAGGTTATAAAGTTATGCTTTGTATCACAAAGGATAATGAACAAAGAGAGTTAGAATATATTCAAATTGTTAACCAGTATAATATCGATGGAATTATTGTCGCAAGTAATGCTCATAATGCTGAAACTTTAATTAAGAGTAATTATCCAATTGTGACAGTTGACCACATTTTATCAGAAAACATTCCTTCAATTACATCTAATAATATGATTGGTGGAGCGATTGCCGCTCAAAGGTTAATTCATGGAAAAGCAAACTTTGTATTAGAATTAAGAGGCCCTTCTTTCTTATTAACCACAGCGGAAAGATCATCTGGCTTTAGACAAACATTAATTCAACATAATGTTCCTTATATTTCTTATGATGATGATTTAATTAGTCCTAATTTGGCAAAAATTGAAAAGATTATTAAAGATAATCCACAAATCGACTCAATTTTCGCCACAACAGATTTCTTAGCGATAAATGCTTTAAATATTGTTAAAAAGTTAGGGAAAAAAGTTCCTGAAGATATTCAAATTATTGGTTTTGATAACATTAGATATACTGAACTTGTGACTCCTTCTTTAACAACCGTTTCTCAACCAATTAAAGAAATGGGTAAAATGGCCTTAGAGACTTTAGTTCTAATGTTAGATGACAAACAACCAGAAGAGTTTCATATGGTTTTAGATGTTAATTTAGTTGAAAGAAATTCAACAAGAAATGGAAACAACAATTATTAAAAAAAAGGATAGAGAAAATCTATCTTTCTTTTTTTAATGCTTCACCTTTGTTTAAAAAAGATAAATGATCAACTGTCCTTAAATAAACTACATTAACTATAAATGCGATAATTGGTGATAATACTGGAATTAAGGCTAACCTATAATAAAGTGTTGCTTTCATTACTTCTATTCCTAAATGGACGTAGTTTGCAAGTGTGTTTCCAAGTGTCGCAACCACATAAGTTATCATAATAACAAATACCCAATAACCAAGGTTTTTAGGATTTATATGAGGATTTTTATGTTTGATTATCACTCTTTTAAAAAGTGAGGGAATTACACCCCAAGCAATTGATGAAAGTGCGTATAAAGGTAAGTATCCTTGAACAATCCCAAATGTTGTATCCGCAACTACCGCAACAATTAAACCATATAATGGACCTAAGTATAATCCCGCTAAAATAAGCGGTATTCCATAAAACGGAAAACCAAATCCAGGGATTGTAATCCACATTTCTAGCGTTAATTTTAAAACAACGCTTAGGGCGGCTAGAACTCCCCCTAAAGCGAGTTTTTGAATGTTTTTTCTTTGCATAATAAAAGACCTCCTTAAAGGTCCACTATACTTTTAATACAGCGGACGCAAATGAGAATCGCTACTTTAAATTAAAGTATTCGTGCATGCCCAACATCCCATGACATGCCACTTAACGCTCTCATTTTACTCTGTTTTTTTATTATAAATATTTATTTTTTATAGTTCATGTTTAAATCTGTGACTTCTTTTAAACCTAAATCTTTAACAAATTTTCTTGCCTCAATTATTGCCCAGTCATAGATGGCATCTAAACTATGCGAGTCGCTTTGAATAATTACTTTCGCATCTTCTTCTTTTACCATCTTAAAGAAAACACTTCTTGGATATGGTGCATTTTCTAATTTAAATGGACCATATTTTAAAGCTTTTCTAAGACCATTAGCGTTTACTTCTAAAGGAATATCTAACTTTTTAGCTAACTTAATTACTGGTCTTAAAGCTTCTAACATTTCTTTTGTAGGATTTTTAATATTATAAAAACATAAATCAGGATGACAAAGTAAATTAAAATAACCACTTTTTAGTCCTTCTAATAATGTATCTCTATAAATAAGGATGTGTTCAAGAGTTTCTAGTTTATATGTAGATAAATAAGAACCATCTTCTAAAATAATATAATGTTGTCCTAAAATTAAATAATCCATTTCTTCAAGGAAAAAATCATACCTTTCATGATAAAAGTTAAAATATTCAACTTCTAATCCTTTATAGATTTTAATTTTATCTTTTCCATAGTTGATCGCTTCTTCTAAATCGTGAAGATATTTATTATATTCACTATCTAATAGGCGAACACTTCCTAGTGCTTCTAAGTTTGGCATTGGCGCATGCTCGCTAATACCATATTTTTTAAAGCCTAACTTAAGTGCTTCTTTAATATAATCTATTGCCTTACCACCGGCATGGCGACATAAATATGTGTGCGAGTGATAATTGTTCATCATATAATATTTAACTCCTTTGATGTTTTATAAATAATCTCTACCGCAGCCTTTAAATCTTTTTTAGTATGCATTGCGGTAGGCATTAATCTTAATCTTGCGGTATTTCTTGGAACTGTTGGAAATAAAATCGGAGAGGCAAAGACTCCACGCTCTAAAATTTTCTTAGAAAGTTCTATTGTTTTAGCTTCATCACCAACAATTATTGGAGTAATTGGTGTTTCGCTATTTCCTATATTAAAGCCCTTTTCCTTTAATAACTTTTTTAAATAATTAGCGTTATCCCATAACTTTTCTGTATATTCAGTAGTGCTTTCTAATATGTCAATACTAGCGATAATTGCGGCAGCGTTTGCGGGAGTAATTGAGGTTGAAAAGAGTTGTGGTCTACCTAAATTTAATAACCATTCTCTTACTTCTTTACTTGAACTTACATAACCACCAACAACACCGATTGCCTTAGAAAGAGTTCCAATAATAAAATCAACTTGACCGTGTAGTTTAAAATGATCAACCGTTCCTCTACCATTTTCTCCTAAAACTCCACTACCATGAGCATCATCAACATAAGTTAAAGCGTTATATTTTTTAGCCAACTTAACAATCTCTGGTAATTTCGCTAAATCTCCATCCATTGAAAACACTCCATCAGTAATAATTAATACATCTTTATATAGATGTCTTTTTTCTTTTAAGATGTTTTCTAAATCTTCCATATCACTATGTTTGAAAATAGCTTTTTCGGCTCTTGATAATCTAACTCCATCAATAATTGAAGCGTGATTTAATTCATCACTAATAATTAAATCTCCCCTACCAACAACAGCTTGAATAACTCCAACATTACACATATAACCGCTTTGGAAAACTAGTGCCGCTTCTTCACGTTTAAATTTAGCTAATCTTCTGTCTAATTCTTCGTGAATATCCATATTTCCAACAATAGTCCTAACTGCTCCTGAGCCAACACCATATTTATCTAAAGCTTTTTTAGAAGCTTCAATTAACTTAGGATGATTAGCAAATCCTAAATAGTTATTACTAGAAAGATTAATAACTTTTTTACCATCAATACTAACAACTGCTTCATTAGCGCCCTCAAGCACTAACGGAAGTTTAAATAGTTTTCTTTCTTTCAAGTCTAATAATTTTTCATTAATTGTGTTCATCTGTATTTCCTTTCTTTATTTAGAAACCTTAATTACTACCTTACCACAATTCTTTTCATCCATAATTTGGAAAGCTTTATCCATTTCATTAAAGTTTAGCTTATGAGTTACAACTTTATCTAATCTAAGTTTTTTAGTTTTTAAAAGTTTATCAATTTGATGCCAATTTTTATACATTTTTCTTCCAGTAACTCCATAAAGATTGAGTCCTTTAAAGACAACTTTATTAATATCAAATTCTACTTTATCTTTAAATATTCCTAAAATTGAAATTGAGCCACCTTTTTTAGTATAATCAAGTGCTAATTCTAAAGCTTTTGCGTTTCCCGCAAATTCCGCTACTACATCTACACCATTATTGTTTGTTTCTTCTAATACACGTGCTACAACATCTTCACATAAAGGATTTATTACTACGTGTGCACCCATTTCTTTTGCGAGTTTTCTTCTTGTTTCATTAGTTTCAATCGCAATTATCTTAGCCGCTCCAGAACATCTTAAAACATCAATAGCCATTAGTCCAATTGGTCCACAACCTAAAACAGCTACATCTTTTAATACTACATCAAAATGAAGTGCCGTATGAACCGCGTTACCAAGCGGTTCTAATACTGACAGTAAACTAGGATCAACGCCACTTGTGTCAACAAATAAGTTATCTTCTGGCATTTTAATATATTCTGCAAAAGCACCATCAACATCAACGCCAATAATCTTTGTATCACTACAAATATGACCTTTACCTTCTCTACAAAAATCACATTTTCCGCAAACAATATGTGTTTCGCTTGCGACAATATCACCAACTTTAACACGTGATACTTCACTTCCCACTTTAACAACTTCACCAGAAAACTCATGGCCTATTATTAGAGGCGGTTTGATGCGTTTTTCTGCCCACGCATCATAATTATATATATGAACATCAGTTCCACAAAGTGATACTGATAATACCTTAATCAAAACTTCATGACTTCCTAATTTTTTAGGAATTTCTACATCCATCAAAGTAAACCCTTTTTGTTTGTGGGTTTTAACATAAGCTTTCATCATTTTTTTAATACTCCTTTAACTACTTTAATACACTTATATTATACTAGAAATTTTCATGAATTTTAAACTATCCAATTAATTTCTTTTATTCCTTTATTTTTTAAATATTCATTCGCTTTTTTAAAAATATTTGATCCAATAAATCCTCTATAACTTGAGAGTGGAGAAGGATGGCTTGTTTTTAAAATTAAATGGTTTTTATTAGTCACTTTTCGCTCATATTTACCTGCGTGACTTCCTAATAAAATATACACTAAATTTTCCTTTTCTTGAAGTAAGGAAATAACTTTATCAGTAAATATTTCCCACCCAATATCCGCATGTGATAAAGGTTTATTTCTAGTGACAGTTAAAATTGTGTTAAGTAATAATACACCTTGTTTAGCCCAAGGAGTTAAATCACCGCTTTCTGACATAGTAACGCCATATTCAAGTTCTACTTCTTTATAAATGTTTTGTAAACTTGGCGGCTTTTTGACACCTTCATGCACACTAAAAGCTAGACCATTTGCCTGATTTGGTTGATGATATGGATCTTGACCAATTATTAAGACCTTAACATCTTTATAATCAGTTAAATAAAACGCCCTAAAAATATCCTCACTTTTAGGATAGACTGTTTCGGTTTCTTTAATTTTATCAATTGTCTTAAAAAGATTTCTAAAATAAGGTTTATTTTTTTCTTCTTTTATTAATTTAAAAAAGCGATTTTCATTCATTTTTTTTAAGTTAAAAAAGGCGCAAGTCCCCTTGCGCCTTAAAATATTATTTTAAATTAACTAATAGTTTTAAAGTTTTAACCATTTGCGCTGTGTATGTCATTTCATTGTCATACCAAGCCATAACTTTAACTAATTGTCTTCCATCTACATCTAATACTTGAGTAGTATTGGCATCAAATAAACTTGAATGACTACCAATAACGTCTACAGAAACAATTGGATCTTCTGTATAAGTTAAAGTAGGGTTTGAAGCTTTTTTGAACGCTGCGTTAACACTTTCAACTGTTACAGGCTTTTTAAGTTCAACTGTTAAATCGACAATTGATCCAGTAATTGTAGGAACTCTTAATGCTGTACCATCTAATTTTCCATTTAAGTGTGTTAACACTTTACCAACTGCGCTTGCTGCACCAGTAGTTGATGGAATAATTGATAAAGCAGCCGCTCTACCACGACGAGATTTATAACCTTTTCTATGTGGTTGGTCCATTAATGATTGGTCATTTGTATATGCATGAACTGTAGTCATGAATCCTTTTTCAACACCAAATGCGTCATCTAAAACTTTAACCATTGGAGCTAAACAGTTTGTTGTACAACTTGCCGCTGAAACGATGTGGTCATCTTTAGTCAAAATGTTTTCATTTACACCGTAAACAACCATCTTAATTTTTCCTTTACCTGGAGCACTAATTAATACTTTTTTAGCACCTGCTTGAAGGTGTAGACCAGCTTTTTCTTCTGTTAAGAAAATTCCAGTACACTCTAATACCACATCAACACCTAATTTTTCCCATGGTAATGTTGAAGGGTCTTTTTCCGCAAAAATTTGTGAAGTTTTGCCGTCAACAATAAGTTTGTCACCGTCAACTTTGATATCTCTATCAAATCTTCCTTGTGCAGTATCATACTTTAATAAATACGCTAATTCTTCAGCGTTTGATAAATCGTTAAGTGCTACGATGTCAAATTGTGGATCATCATGCATTAAACGATATGCTAGACGTCCAATACGTCCAAAACCATTAATTGCAACTTTAATAGCCATATATTTTCCTCCTTTTTTTCTAGTTTTTAACCATAATTGTTACCATAACCATTTTATCACTTTTAAGCGTTTTTTCAAGTTAAATCTTGTTAGATTTACTGTAAGCGTTTTTATTTACCGATAAATTTTTCCTTTAAGCGGTTTATATAGGATTTTTCTGGATTTACCATATATTTAACATATTTATTAGAATAACTAACTTTAACAGTATTTATATTTTCTTTGCTAATAAAAATTCTATCGTATGTAATATCAAAGTATTTATTTTTAGGTTTAAACGTGATTTCATTTTCTTTTGATAAAACTAATGGAGAAATTATTCTTGAATTAATGGTTTCAAATGGGGCAATTAATGCTAGTTGTAAAGCATTAACATTAAAATCTAAAATTGCTCCATTTAATGATTTATTATACGCTGTTGACCCTGAAGGGGTAGAAATACATAAACCATTAGCTCTAACAAACATTAAATGTTCACTGTTAATATAGACGTCTCCTTCTAATAAGTGTTGTTGAGATGTTAGGGTCACTTCATTTAAAGCATAATTAACTTCACCATCGACATCTATTTTTAATAAATTAAATTGATTTAATGTCTTTTTCTTTATATTATTGATAATGCATTTAAGTTCATGTGGTAGAAACTCTGTATAAAAACCTAATGTTCCTGTATGAATAGATATAAAGTAGACTTGATCTAAAACATCTAAATGCATTCTTACCGCATCTAAAAAAGTCCCATCTCCTCCAATACTAAAAATAACATCAGGATTATTGGTTTCTTCTTTACTAATTATTTTTTTTAGTTCATCACAAACTTTCTTTGAAACTTTATCATTTTTACAAACTATTTTATATTTCATATAAACATCCCCCACTTAAAATATACCACAAACTGACAATTTATGATAAAATAAATTGAGGCGGTGATAATTATGAGAAATTTAGAAATTGAATTTAAATGTCCGATTAATAAAAAAGAATATGAAACTTTAATTAATAAATTTGGACTTAAAGATAATGTTTACCTTCTAACAAACTACTATTTTGACAGCGTTGATAAGGTTCTTCATAAAAATAGAACTGTTTTAAGGATAAGACAAAAACATAGTAATAATCTATATAAAATAACTTTAAAACAAGACACTCCTCAAGGAGCCTTAGAAAGCCATGTTTTCTTAAAAGAAAAACAAGCTTTGAATTTAATTGAAAACGGCTTTAATTTAAATGATTTTTTCGATGAAGACCTTGAAGTAATCTTCTATGGTAAACTAGATAATTATAGAGTTTCAACCCCTTACCGTGAAGGAGAATTATTTTTAGATAGAATTGAGTACTTTGATAAAGTTGAATACGAAATTGAATATGAAGTGGATAACTTTGAAGATGGAGAGATAAACTTTAATAAGTTCTTAGAAGAAAATAATATTAAAAAGGCTCCTTTTAAAAGAAAATCTCAAAGAATTTTAGAATAAAAAAGGAGCAAAAGTATGATAAGTTTTAAATATAATATTAAAAGTGAAAAAGGCGAGGAAACAATTTTTGTAGGTCGCAAAAGAAAAATGTTTTTTATAAAACGAAATGGAAAAACGTATTTCCCACTAGAAACTACCACAAACTTTGAATTTAACGGCCAAAAACGTGTCGCGAAACATAATGAAGTTATTGATGCCGATGGCCTTTTAGTTTTCGTTAATGCAAAAAACAATTTAAGTATCCCTACATTGACACTAGAAAGTGGTTATAAAGCCACCACAAATAACTTTGTCAATAATTTAAAAATTTGGGTACCAATGGTTTTAGGTATTATTGTTGGATATGCAATTGGTTATTTAGCAACAAAATATCTTTTAAATTAAAAACTCTCTTACTTTCTAGTCAAGAGAGCCTTTTTATTTACTAGGAAATTCTATTCGCATTACTAATAATATATATACTATCACCGTATATGACCACTTTTGTCCTTTTAACATGTTTTCTTTTGTTTTTGGATAAATATTTAAATGAATCACTCTTTAAAATATATTTTTTTTCAAAGGATGAAACACCACTTTATGTCTTTATTTAGCCGTAATGTTATAGCGTGACATTATTAGGAAAAGTTGAAGCCGAAATAGAAGTTTAAATGTGCCTAGGCGACCATATTTGTTTAATTAAGTTTAACTAAATATGTATGGCGCTTTAAAAAAGTTATTTTTAAGCTAACTATGTGAACTTATTCCACTTTTGTTTTTATATTTTTGAGTTTGTTCTTCTTTGCGGATTTCATCAAAGTATTTTTGAATTTGTGTTTGATAATCACATTTTTCAAAGTCTGGACAATCTTTACACATTACTAAATCTCTAAGTCTTTGTGGGACAAAAATTCTAATTTCTTCATCATTATAACCAACTTGCATTTTCTCATCTTCAATAATAATTGGACGTTTTAAAACACTCGGGTTATTAATTATAAAATCTCCTAATTCACTTACAGTCATTGAATCAGGATCAAGTTTTTTATCTTTAAACACTTTTGAACGTGTGGAAATAATATCATCAAAACCATTTTCAGCATTTTTAAGCATAAGCATAATATCATCTTTTGTTATTTTATGATGAAATAAATTTTTCTCTACATATTCTAACCTATGTTCTTCAAGCCATCTTTTTGCTTTTCTACAAGATGAACAACTAGGTGTAGTATAAATTTGAATCATATTGTCCCTCCTTTTCTTTTTATATCTATTAGGCAATAAATAATCATTTATTGTCTGCTGCCTAATTATACATTTTATAAGGTAAAAATGCAATTAAAACTATAAATTAACCATGAAAAGGATACTTAAAGTAAGTTTTATTTATCATTAACCCTAGTTTTATTATATAATATAATGTAGTAGTTTATTATGAAAGAGGTATTTTATTATGAATTGGAATTTAAATTGTTTTTATACTGATGAAAGCGATTATCTTAAAGATTTCGAATCTTTAGATGGTCTTATTAAAGAGTTTTTAACTTTTAAGGGAAAACTTAATCACTTTGATACTTTTAAAGCATATATTTTACATGAAGAAAAAGTAACTAAAATTTTATACAAATTATATGGCTATGCACATTTGTCAAGTGATTTAAATTTAAAAGACCAAGCCTTACAATCAAGATATCAAAAACTTTTAATTAAGTTAAATGAATTATCAAGCATCACTTCTTTTATTTCGCCAGAGATTATTTCTATTGGTAAAGAAAAGATTTTTGAATTTCTTAATAGTGATGAGAAATTAAAAGAATATAGTTTTCCATATGAAAAATTATTTAGACTTCAAGAACACGTTTTATCTGATAAAGAAGAAAAATTATTATCTAATTTCTCACCTATTAGTAATATCCCAACTCAACTTTATCAAGCTTTATCATTAATTGATAGAGTTGATGAAAAGGTCACTTTATCTGATGGTAACGAGGTTACAGTTAATACTTCTAACTGGAGAAGTTTACTTCCTAATCTATCTGATAAAGAAGATAGAAAATTAGTTTTTGAAGCCGCTTTTAAACGTTATCATGATAATAAAGAAGCATTCGCATCAACTTATAACTTAGTACTTCAAAATATGAAGAGTCATTATAAATCAAGAGGTTATAATAACGCACTTGAATCAAGATTAAATCAAAATAATATTCCTATTGATGTCTTTTTAACTTTAAAAGATACTGTTTATGAATCAACAGAACCAGTAAAAAGATATCTTAAGTTAAGACAACAATATTTAAAGTTAGATACATACCATACTTATGACCGTTTTTTAACATTAGTAGATAATCCTAAGACTTACACTTTTTTAGAAGGTAAAGAATTGTTCTTTAAAGCATTAGAAGGCTTTGATAAAGATTTTGCAAATAAACAAAAGGATGCTTTAGAGGATGGTTATGTTGATGTTGAAATGAAAGATGGAAAACGTACTGGGGCTTATTCTAGTGGTTTATATGGATTCCATCCATTTATCTTACTTAATCATGATAAAACATTAGATTCAGTTTTCACAATTGTTCATGAAGCGGGTCATAGTGCGCATTCGCTGTTTGCTGATGAGGCACAACCTCTTGCAACTCATAGTTATACTATTTTTGTAGCGGAGATTGCATCAACATTTAATGAACGTGTATTAGCTGATTATATGTTAAAGAATTCTACTTCAAAAGAAGAAAAGATAACCATTATTGAACATGAAATAAATGGCATTTTATCGACGTTTTACCGTCAAACATTATTTGCAACATATGAATATGAGGCAAACAAATTAGTTGAATTAGGCATCCCTTTAAATAGTTCTAACTTATCTAAAATTATGATTGATTTATATAAACACTATTATGACATTGATATTACTGAAGAAAAATATAAAGAATATGTTTGGGCTTATATTCCTCATTTATTTAGAACACCATTTTATGTTTATCAATACGCTTCAAGTTATGCCGCAAGTTTAAAAATTTATGATGATATTAAAGCAAACAAGCCTAATAGTATGAAAAAATACATTAATTTACTTAAATCAGGTGGTTCTAAATATCCAGTAGACCAAGCTAAAGAGGCTGGTGCTGATTTAACTAAAAAAGAAACTTACATATCGGTAGTAAAAAGATTCAATAGTCTAATTGATGAATTGGAATTATTATAAAAAGAAGGAAAATAATTATGAGATTAGTTTCAGGAATTCAGCCCTCTGGAAGCATTACTTTAGGTAATTATTTAGGGGCAATTAAACAATTTATTAAACTACAAGACGAATTAGAAGGTGAGTTCTTCTTCTTTATTGCAGACTTACATTCTTTAACTGTGCCTCAAAATAGGCAAGAACTAAAGAAAAACATTAAATCACTAGCCGCATTATATCTAGCATGTGGTTTAAATCCAGAAAAGGTAACTTTATTTATACAAAGTGAAGTGCCTGAACATAATATGTTAGGTTATATTATGGAATGTACAGTTTATATTGGTGAACTTAGAAGAATGACTCAATTTAAAGATAAATCAACTCGTCAAGATAAAGGGATTAAAGGTTCTCTTTTAACTTATCCTGCCTTAATGGCCGCAGATATCTTATTATATGATGCCGATATTGTTCCAATTGGTGATGATCAAAAACAACATCTTGAA
>JAAZKC010000077.1 GCA_012800005.1 Acholeplasmataceae bacterium
TAATGAGAAGAAAAAAAGTCCATAAAATATATTAAAATATTTCTTTTAAACAAAAGATTTTTAGTATTGAAGTAACACTTTTAAAAATATTTACTAGAAAATAGGATTTCCTAGTAAAAAATAAAAACCGCCTATGCGGTCTCTATATTGTGAAACACATTTTCTACATCATCAATATCATCTAACATTGACTGAAGTTTTTCTAATGCTTCTTTATCTTTTTTGTCAGTTAATTCTATATAGGAAAGTGGAAGCCAAATAATCTCATCAATTTCTAAATCTAATTCAGGATAAGCATCAAGAAGACTTGTGCGAACATGATTATATTCGCTAACTTCCGCATATACTGTTATGTAGTCGTCTTCTACTTCTAAATCAACAATATCAGCATCATTACTAATAAGCGCTTCTAAAACTTCATCTTCTGTTAATCCTTTAAAGGAAAACATTGCTCTATGTTCAAAACTGTGTAAAACTGAACCAGGTTTTCCACCTGTTTTATTAAAACAATTTCTTACATCCGCAACAGTTCTTGTGGGATTATCTGTTAAGCATTCAACAACAAACTGTGATCCGCCTGGACCAAAAAATTCATATCTTGTTTGGATGTAGTTTTCATCACTTCCACCTTTAGCTTTTTCAATCGCTCTATCAATAATATCATTAGGAACTTGTTCTTTTCTTGCACGTTCAATAACGCGTTTTAAATTTAAATTAAGTTCCGGATCAGGAAGACCATTTTTAGCTTGCATGTATATTTCTTTTCCATATTTTGCATATAATTTGGATTTTTTGGCAGCTGTTTTAGCCATCGCAACTTTTCTAACTTCGTGTGCTCTTCCCATTATTTCATAAATTCCTTTTCATAATTTTTCATTGCTTGAGCGATAACTTTCATCGCTTTATCTTTATTACCAATATTTAAAACATAAGTTTCTAAACCTTCTAATTCCTTATACACTTCAAAAAAGTGATGCATCTCATCTAAAACGTGTTTAGGTAAATCTTCTAACTCTTCATAATGAGATAATGATGGATCTCCAACAGCTACGGCAATAATTTTATCATCAACTTGATCTTCATCAATCATTGAAATAATACCAATTGGTTTAGAATCTACTAAAGAATGAGGCTCTAAGTCTTCACTGCATAAAACCAACACATCAAGTGGGTCAAAATCACTTGCGTAAGTAAGTGGGATAAAGCCATAGTTAGCCGGATAGTGTGTTGATGTATATAAGATTCTATCCAACTTAATCAATCCTGTTTCTTTATCTAATTCATATTTCTTTTTTGAACCTTTAGAAATTTCAATACACGCCGTAAATAAATTAGGCGTTATTCTTTTTTTATTAATATCATGCCAAATATTCATATCGTTCACCACCATATAATTATTTTAACACTTTTATTAGAAAAAAAATACCCCCACAGATGTGGAGATATATTTTTAGCTAAATTACACCATGTGCTTGAAGTCCCATTACAATAAAATAAATTAAGAAAAGAACTCCTGAACCCCATAAGATTGGATGAATTTCTTTATGTTTTCTTTGAACACACTTACATAAAATATAAACAATAAACCCCATCGCAATACCGTTAGTAATTGAATAAGTTACAACCATAAAGATAATTGTAAAGAATACTGGTAGTGCTTCTGCAAAATCACCCCATTCAATATCACCAAATGCGCTTGCCATCATAACACCAACAATAATTAGTGCTGGAGCTGTTGCGGCACCTGGAACAACACCTGCAATTGGACTTAAGAAAATCATTAAAGCAAATAATATTGCAACAACAACACTTGTAAATCCTGTTCTTCCACCGGCATTAATACCAGCACTTGATTCAACATAAGTTGTTGTTGAAGAAGTTCCTAATAAGGCACCAATAGATGTTGCAACACTGTCTGCAAATAATGCTTTTTCCATTTTAGTTTTAAATCCTTTTGATTCTTCAACTGCTGCGATATCTTCATCAGTGAAAATTCCTGTTTGTCTACCTGTACCAATAAATGTACCGATTGTATCAAATGTATCTGATAAGCTAAATGCAAACACCGCAAGTAATACCATTGGGATTGCTTTTACGTTACTAAATATTGTGCCAAAACCATCAAATAGCGCAAATGAAGTTTGTCCAAGTTCTTTAAATGCTGGTCCTAAATTGAATGAAAAATTATTAAATACACTAAGATCTGATACTCCTAATGCTGGTATCATACCAACTAATGTTGCCACAACGATACCGATTAAAATTGCACCTGGAACTTTTAATAAAAGTAAAACAATTGTTACAACTAAACCAATTAAAGCAACGATAATTGCTGGACTATTAAATGTTGCAAGTTCAGGAACTGCACCAAAATTAACAAATCCTGCATTAAGTAGACCAATGTAGGCGATAAATAAGCCAATACCTCCACCAATAGCTGCTTGAAGTGGTTTAGGAATAGATAAAACAATGTGTTTTCTTACCTTAGTTACTGTAATAATGATATTTAAAATACCACTGATAAAGACGATTGCTAATGCTTCTTGCCAAGTAAATTTCATCGCCATAACAACAGTGTATGTGAATAAAGCATTTAATCCCATTCCTGGTGCTACTGCATATGGTACATTCGCAAATAATCCCATAATCAACGTACCAATAATTGTCGCAAAAATTGTTGCTAGGAATACTCCATACCATGGCATTCCCGCATCACTTAAAATAGTTGGGTTAACAAAGATGATATATACCATCGCAAAGAATGTAGTTAACCCCGCAACAATTTCTTTAGAAAGTGTTGCATTGTTTTCTTCAAACTTGAAGAACTTCTTGATGAATTCCATTTTTTCTTTCCCTTCCTTTTTCTTATTTTTTGTATTCAAAGACATCCATAAAAAGAAAAAAGCACGCATTTTGCGGCTCATCTACTTATGAAAACAAAAAAAGGGTTTTCAAATCGTAGTCACGAATTACGGTTCGTGGTAGAGACTCGCCACCAATTAGGCAATTATACGATATATTTGAATACACCCTCATTATACCAATACTTACTGTAGGTTCAATATTGAAAACGGTTTCTAATATAATATTTTGTTTTTTCTCATCATTTAACTGTTTAAAACCTCGTTATAAATATAATCAACGTGCTTTAAATAGTAATCTTCACTAATACAATCTTCTATATCTTCAAATGTTAAGTAAGTTCTTATATAACCATTTTGTTTCGCAAGAGAAACTAATGATTCTTTTAAGTCATAAGCCTCGCTCGATAACTCTTGAATGATATCATATGCTTCTTCGCGTGTTATTCCTTTTTCAATTAGTTTGTGCATAAATCTTTGGGCATAAACTGTATCATAAGATAAACTTATGTTTTCTTTTATTCTA
>JAAZKC010000078.1 GCA_012800005.1 Acholeplasmataceae bacterium
TATAATCTGTAAATTCTTGGTTAGTAATATTGATAACCTCTCCAATATAACCAGTTAAGTTATCTGTATGTCTTGGTTCTAATTCACCTTCTACTTGGTGATGAACTTTACCTTTATATGTATTAACTGTTTTATCAACTTGTGTTTCTTTAGTGTAAGTTGTCGTTGGAACTACTATTTTAACTGTTGGTGTTTCTGTATCAGCTAGTTTATAACCAACTAATTCAGGAACAGTAGTAAATAAGTCTGTAACATCTACATCCTCTCCAATATAACCACTTACTTGAGTTGTTACTTGAGTAGTTACGCCAGTAACTGGGTCTGTAACATTAAATATTACTGTTACTGGGAATGTTTGTAGAGTATCTACTACATAATAAACTACCTCTACCGCAGTGTTATCTTCTAATATAGTAATCGTTGTTGGTTGTAGTGTATCTTTAACTTTATAACCTGTAAATTCTTGGTTAGTAATATTAATTACTTCACCAATATAACCTGTTAAGTTATCTGTATGTCTAGGTTCTAATTCACCTTCTACATGGTGATGAACTTTACCTTTAAATGTATTAACTGTTTTGTCAACTTGTGTTTCTAATATATATGTTGTTTCTTGAGATAACTCAACTGTAACAGTATTTAAAGTTGGGTCTGCTAATTTGTAGCCTTTTAAATCTTCTTCTGTTTCAAATAAAGAGTTAATATCAATTTCTTCACCAACATAACCTGTTAAAGTCTTAGTAACTTCTTTTGTTTGATTTGTAACTGGGTCAGTTACTTTAAATGTTACTTCAACTGGGAAATTGTTTTGAGTTTCATCAACCTCATAGTAGATATTTAAATTGTTTGCTACCCCAGCCTTAATGATTACTTCATTAGGTTGGTTAGAAACTAACTTATATCCTAAAACTGTTGGATGAGTTAATTCCACGTTTCCAACATAATGCATTCCTTCAAGTTTAGGAGAAAGGGATGTGTTTGTATCTTTAATTAGGTAGTTTATTGTATAGGAGAAAGTTTGTGTTTTATCTACCTTGTAATATACATTAACAACATTTATGCCTTTTATTAATTTATATGAAGTTGGACTAGTTGGAGTTGGAATATAACCTAAAATGGGAGGATGAGTTATTTCTACTACATCTCCTACTATACCTTCTTCAGTAATTGAATTTAATTTTTCTATTTTGATATCTGTATTTTCATACAAATAATTGATTGTATAATTAACCGCTACTTTTTCATCTAAAACTCTTGTGCCTATTGAGTTTTGTGTTGCTAGGTCTTCAAGATTAAATTTCTCTGTATATTCTTCATCAACAAACCAAGTATAGTTTGGTAAGCCCTCAATACTATCAATTTTAGATTTAGGAACGTTATCAACTAATTCACCATCGACATATAATGCTAAATAGTTATCACCATAATTAATGTTAACCTTATATCGTTCGTTAATAAACCCTAAACGTTGATACTCTAAATAAAAAACCTCTGGTCTTTTAGACAAATCAACGTTGTAATTTGTAAGAGGATTACCTTCGCTATCATATAACTTCTCAATGTCTCCTCCTACAATATAGTAAAGTTTATCTTTTAAATTAAGAGTTCCTTCTTGTGTTGTTGGATATAGATTAATTTCATAGTTTCTATTATCCACCATTACGAGTTCTTCTTTGTTACTTCTTAATCCGCTGTAAAAAAACAACAGTAAAACAATTGATGTTAAGAGTAATACCCCTAACAATATTTTCTTTCGTAGTTGTATCCCTTCCATTAAACTTTCTCCTTTTATACTTTTTAAATTTTATTTAAACCCTCTGTCTAAAACATCAATATTATACCATAATATCAATTTTATTGATAATTTAAAAAATTGACATTCTTTACCTTTTTCGAAAATTTTATGTGAAATGTAACATCTTTAACTACACACATAATGGTTTATCGCTTTACTGTCTTTTAAACTCTTTTTTCAAACAATAACTTAAATTGTCAAAAAGTTATTATTACTTTGACTTATGTAAACGATTACTTTATACTATTATTAGGTGATAATGTATGAATTTAAACATTTTATTTGCATCGGCAGAAGTGGTTCCTTTTTCTAAAACTGGAGGACTTGCGGATGTGGCAGGAGCACTTCCAAAGGAAATTGGTAAAACCAATAATGTTACAGTAATAACCCCACTTTATAAAAGTATTGATTTATCTGTTTATAATCCGAAAGAAATTGGTAAAAAACAAATACAAATGGGATCTATTTCTACTACTGCCGTTTTTAAAGAAATCTCTTTTAATAATATTAAATATGTCTTTGTAAGTAATCCATATTATGAAAGAGATAATTTTTATGGTTATCAAGATGATAATGTAAGATTTATGTTATTTAATTTTGCGATTTTAGAGTATCTTGTTTTAACTAATAAAAAGGTTGATATTATTCATGTTAATGACTGGCAATCAGCGTTAGTTCCTTATTTGTTAGATACAACATATCGACATTTAGAAAAGTTTAGAAATATTAAAACATTACTATCCATTCATAATCTACAATATCAAGGTTCTTTTGATAAAGAAACATTTGTTTTTACAAATAAACCGTTTGATTATACTTGTATTCACTTTGATAGATTTAACTTTTTAAAAACCGGAATTATGACTGCGGATTTCATTAATACGGTTAGTGAAACTTATAAAAATGAAATTCAAACTGAATACTTTGGAAATACTTTAGATGGAGCTTTAAAAAGTAGGAAACAAGACTTATATGGAATTTTAAATGGAATTGATTATTCTATTTATAATCCTGAGACTGATCCGCATATCCCATTTAAATATAATAAGAATCGTTTTGTTTCAGGTAAAAGAGAAAATAAAACACAATTATTAAAAGAATTAAAGTTAGATAATATTACTTCTATTCCATTAGTTGGACATATCGGAAGATTGGCTACTCAAAAAGGAATTGATTTAATGATGGCTACTTTGGAAGAGGCGATTACTGCTTCTAATGCCAATTATGTGTTTTTGGGTAGTGGAGAAGAAAAATACGAAAGATTTTTAGAAAGTTTAATGCATAAATATCCGCATAGAGTTTATACATATGTAGGATTTTCACATGCTTTAGCTCAAAAGATATATGCGGCAAGTGATTTATTAATTATGCCTTCATTATTTGAACCTTGTGGTTTATCACAAATGATTGCGATGCGTTATGGAACACTTCCTGTTGTTAGAGAAACTGGTGGACTTAAAGATACAGTTATTCCTTATAATAAGTACACAAACGAAGGTAATGGTTTTTCATTTGCGAATTATAATGCTCATGAATTTAAAGACGCACTTTTAATGGGAATTCATTTATATAACAATAATCAACATGTCTTTAGATTGCTTCAAACTCAAGCAATGAATAGTGATTTTTCCTTAACAGAAATGGGGAAAAATTATTTAGCTCTATATAAAAAATTATTAAGAAAGTAGGTTTATTATGGAAACATTAGCGCTTATTTTAGCCGGAGGAAAAGGCTCTCGTCTTGACTTATTGTCAGAAAAAAGAAGCAAACCAGCGATGCCGTTTGCGGGAAAATTTAGAATTATTGACTTCACACTATCTAACTGTGTTAATTCTGGTATTTATGATATTGGAATTTTAACCCAATACTTACCTCTATCACTAAATGAACATATTGGTTCTGGTAAACCTTGGGATTTAGATAGACGTGATAGTTCTGTGACACTTCTTCAGCCTCATAGTTTTTGGTATGAAGGAACTGCTGATGCGGTACTGAAAAATATTCGCTTTGTACAAAGAAGAAATCCTAAATATATTTTAATTTTATCTGGAGACCACATTTATAAAATGAATTATAAAAAAATGATTAAATTTCATGAGGAAAATGATGCTGATTTAACTATTGCTACTCAAAGAGTACCAATTAAAGAGGCAAGCCGTTATGGAATTATGAACACTAAAGGTAGTAGAATTTATGAGTTTGAAGAAAAACCTAAAGTTCCTAAATCTGATCAAGCTTCTATGGGAATATATGTCTTTAAACCAGAAGTTTTATACCAAGTTTTAGAGGAAGTTAAAGAGCCTGAATTAGACTTTGGAAAACATATTATTCCATATTTAATTAATAATCCTAAACGTCGTGTTTATGCTTATGATTTTGTAGGCTATTGGAAAGATGTAGGAACTCTTGATTCTTATTTAGAAACATCACTGGACCTTCTTCATGGGGGCGATAAAGTTTTAGACCTTTATGAAGATGATTGGAAAGTTTATACTAGAAGTGAAGATTTACCTCCAGTTAAAATTGGTCTAAATGCGAAAATTCAAACAGCGATGATTTCTAATGGATCTGTTATTGAGGGAACAGTAATTAATTCTATTCTTTCACCAGGGGTACATGTTGGTAAGGGAGCCGTTGTTAAAGATTCTGTAATATTTAATGATACTGTTATTTCTGATGGTGCTTATATTGAAAAAAGTATTATCGACAAACAAGTTTACATTGGTAAAAACTCTAAAGTAGGACATGGCTCTATCTACACAAGAAATGTTGAAAAGCCAGACTTATTATATAGTGGTATTAACGTTATTGCCAAAAATGCGGTTGTTCCTGATGAAACAGTTGTAGAAAGAAATGTAAGAATCTTTGATAAATGTGAAATAAAAACAAAAGTTGTAAAAGCTGGTTCAACAGTTAGGTAAAATAAAAGGATTAAGCGCGCGCTTAATCCTCTTTTTTTAAATTAAAATACTTTTGTTCCATAGAACATATCACTAAATTTAGGTGATAGGTATGGTTCTTTAGTTAAAGGTTGTTCTAAGAAGTCTAATTTATCTACTTTTCCTTCTTCATATTCATTAATTAAATATCTTAAGTTGAAGCTTCTACTCTTATAAACTTCTAATCTGCTTTCTAAAACTTCAAGGCCGAAAATCTTATTATTTTTTAACCATCTTGTTTTGATGGCTTTTAAAATGTCAGCTGATAAAGCTTCAAATTCTAATAATAATGAAAATACTTCTTTTAATGATTTTTTGTTTTGATAATTGAAAAGTAGTGTTCTTCTAATTTTGAGTTTATTATAAAAATATCTTGTAAGTAACACTACATAAGCACTTAAATCTTCTTTTAGATAATTTTCTAGTTTAACTAATGTTTCATCAATTAATTTATAATCATAACCATATCTTTCATTGACATAAATTCCTAAAATAATGTCATCCCATAAAAGATTAATCGGTAAAAATCCTAAATCGTTAATCTTTGTGTTTCTTACTGCTAAATCATATGATAAATTAGAAATTTGTTTAAATACATTTTTATTTAAAGAATTACCATGCATTTTATTTACAACATCAAACATACCTAAATAAATTGAATCATATAAACAATATGCGCCATCATCTTGCCACTGTGTAAAGTTGATTTCTTTAATGTCTAAAGCCTCACATGCTTCTATTAAATTAAGGGCTGTCGCATCAGTTTTAGTTTTATCATAATAAAGTTTGGTCCATACCCAAGTGCCACTTGCTACCGCAACATTTCTTCCTAATTCTAAATGACGTTTCAACATGCCTTTTATAAGTTCTTGATTGCTGTTGTAGTAGTCCCAATAAACAAGTGTAACATTTTCTGGTATTTGGCTTGTATAAGCCTTATTAAATGTTATTGAAGGATCGTAATAACTCTCTGATGCGGAGTGCATTCTAAAGAACATATCGCTCCAAATATAAACATCTTTAAAGCCGTGTTTTAAGCAAATTTCATTAACCTTTTTTAGGTGTTCCATGAAAAGTTCTGGCTGTGGTTTATATCCGTTTTCTTTATAATATCTTCCAAATCCAAGCCCAAATGCTTCATCCATTCCCACATGGATTTTAGTAGTATTAAATGATTCTTTTAATGATTTAATCATCGCCTCTAATAGTTCATAAGTTTTAGGACTTCCTACCTTTAAAATATCATATGTATCTTTATAAGGTGAAGTTGAAAACCATTTTAAAAATTGACTCATATGACCTAATGTTTGAACACAAGGTATTAAAGTAATTCCTAAAGTGTTTGCGAAAATGTTTAATTCTTTTAGTTCTTCTTTTGAATATCTACCACGCATATAACCAAACTTAGGATATTCTTTAACTTCATAGGTATCTTCTAAATATAGCCAAACCTCATCAAATCCTAAAAGTGCGTGTTTCACTAATACCTCTTTGAAATAATCTAATTTAAAAACTTGATTTCTTGATAGGTCAATCATTGTTGAAGTTAGTTTGAATTTCTTTTCATTAATAGGTCCATCATTAATTAATAAAAGTAATCCTTCAGGTATAGTTCTGTAATGTAATTTATCGCCTTCTATAAATGTTTTGCTATCCTTTTTAAACTTACTTATTTTAAAATTGTAACCATACTTACTAACAAGTTTAATTGCTTCTGTCATTTTTGTCCCCCTTATTTGTTGTAATTAAGAATTATTTTTTTTATAATATAAGTGTTAGTTACATTATATACTAAACTTTAAAAAAAGGGGTGTATTATTTATGAAAATCACAAATATTAACATTGTTTTAGAAAAAAAGACTATTTTTGGTGATATTGAATTTAATGAAACTATTACTAAAATTAAAGAAAAGGGTAAGTTCAAAAAGGGCTATCCTATTTTAACTCCAGGGTTTATTGATACTCATATTCATGGCAGTGCTTCTTATGATGTTTTAGATGGAACTGTTGATGCAGTCCATAAAATGGCATTATCTCTTGTTAAAGAAGGAACAACCACTTTCTATCCAACGCCAATGACACAAAGTAAGAGCGTTATTAAAAAAAGTCTAGAAAGTATCTATGAGTATTATAAAAATCAAGATCCTAATGCGGCTAATATTGAAGGAATTCATTTAGAAGGACCTTACTTTAACGTTGATGCGAGAGGTGCTCAACCAAAAGAATATATTAAAAACCCTGATATTAAAGAGTTTGAAGAATACAATAATTCTTGTGGGTATTTAATTAAAAAGGTTAGTGTTGCCCCAGAATTGCCTGGTTCACTTGAATTTATTAAATATCTTGTTAGTAATAACATTCATCCTTCAATTGCTCACACAAGAGCTACTTATAAAGAGGCTTTAGAAGGCTATAAAGCTGGTGCTACTTCTCTTACACATACATATAATGCGATGACTCCAATTCATCATAGAGATATTGGTGTTGTTGGATTAGGATATTTAAAAGATATTATGTGTGAGCTTATTTATGATGAAATACATGTAAGTCCACCTGCAGCGAGACTGTTAATTAGAAATGCTGGTGTAGATAGAGTTATGTTAATTACTGATTCAATGAGAAATAAGGGAATGCCTGAAGGAATTAGTGAATTAGGAGGACAAAAAGTAATTATTAAAAATGGTGAGGCAAGATTAGAAAATGGTGCTTTAGCTGGTTCTATTTTAAGGATGATTGATGGTTATAATAACTTAAGACGTCTTGGCTATAGTTATGTATCTTTAGCTAAATTAACCGCTACTAATGCTTCCAAACATTTTAATTTAAGTGATCGAGGAATGATTAATGAAGGTTTAAGAAGTGATTTTGTTTTATTAAGCCCTAATCATGAAATTATTAAAACTTTTATTAATGGAAAAGTAGTTTATGAAATTAATTGTTGATTATTTTTATCTAATGCGTGATATAATATTATTAATTCAAAAAAGGAGAGAAAAAAAATGAAAAAATTATATTTAAGTATTTTAATGCTAGTTAGTATGTTTTTACTTGTTGGTTGTGATTCTAAAAAAGAAATAGAAGTTACTTATCAAGAAGCCAATGAGATGTTACAGTCAGTTAATGTTGAAGCAATAACTGAAGAAATCCTTACTGCGAAAGGTACGTTTAGTTTAGATTTCAAGATGGAAGGAATGATGGAATTAACTGGTGAAGTTTCTTTTGATTTTGCGGCTAAAATCACTTCAATTGATGATTTTTATATGATTGGTTCCGCTAAAGGAAACTTAAATCAAAAAGTTTCAGTTCCAGGAATGACACAAACTACTGATACCAAGTTTGATGTAAAACTATACATCATTAACAATAATTTATATGTTGAAGGTGAGGTAACTGAAGGTGGTAGTAAAACTGATGTTAAACTTAAAAAGTTAAATGTTATGGATGAAGCTACTCTACAAGAAATTAAAGCTTCTCTTAGTTTACAAGGAGAAACTCAAATGCCTAGTGAGGCAATGATAACTGAAGATATGAAATTTAAGATGTATAAAGTTAAAGAGGGTCATTTACTTGAATTAACTCTTACTTTAGAAGATATGTTAAATGCTGTTGAGGAGCTTCCTACCGGTTTTGAAAAAACAGGTGTAAATGAGCTTATTTTAGGAGTTACATTTGATGATGTAATTAAGAAGATTGATTTAACATTTGAACTTAATTTCACATATGATATGGGTGATGAAATTCCTGATTTCAATCTTAAGTACGATATTAGCGCTAAAGGTGAATTCCACATTTCAACTAAAGGAAAAGCGCCAACAATGCCTGATATGGATGTTTTAAATTCATTTCCTGAAATGGATGATAGTTCTTTATTACCATTTTTTAATTAAAGCGTAAAAAGGGCTGTTCAGATGAATGAACAGCCCTTTTTTTATCTTTGTGTTGCAAAAAAGAATACCGCAATTGTCCCTGGTCCTGAATGCGCTCCTATCACAGGTCCAATATAATTAATTAATTTTACTTCTAAACCTAAATTTAGTGCTTCAATTTTTTCTTTTATTGTTAATGCCGCTTCTAAATCATCACCATGGGAAATAAAGACATCTTTTGGTAGGTTAGAATCGTGTGTTTCTGAAACTTTATCAACTAAACTTTGTAAAGCTTTTTTTCTTCCTCTAACTTTCGCCATTGGAATTAATCTTCCTTCAATATCAACATGTAATACCGGTTTAATTGAAAGAAGGGAACCAATAATCGCGCTTGCGCCTCCAACTCTTCCACCACGTTTTAAAAACATTAAATCATCAACTGTAAACCAATGCGCAACATTAAGTTTAATATCTTCAATGTACTTATATAACTCTTCAATGGTATAACCTTCTTTTCTTTTTAAGCCTGCAAGATAAGCAATTAAACCTTCTCCTAATGAGGCCGCTTTTGTATCAACTAAATAAACCTTTTGTTTATGGTCTTCAAACGCTTCTACAGCAATCCTAGCACTATTATATGTCCCTGATAAAGCGCTTGAAAAAGCTAAAATAAGAACATCTTTGCCTTTTTTAAACTCTTTTTCAATAATATCTATATATTCACTAACATTAAGTTGTGAAGTGGTTGCGATTTTACCATCGCGTAGTAATTTATAAAACTCTTTTACATCTAAACTATTATAATCTAAGTAGTTTATGTATTCTTTTCCCTCAATTGTAAATTTAAGTGGTGCTAAGACTAAATCTAACTCTTCTTTTAATTCTTCAGTTAAATCAGTGCTTGAATTAATAATAATACTGTAATCATACATTTTTCTAAATTCCTCCTAATATGTATTAACGTGCTTTTGCGGTAAAAAATGCGGCTATTGTTCCTGGTCCGCCATGAGCTCCAATTACTGGACCAATTTGATGAATCATATAAACTTTTTGATTTAATCTGCGTTCTAATTCACTCACAAATTCTAAAGTTTCTTCCAAGGCATCTCCATGACTAATGAAAATCTTTTCACAATAACTACTATCATAAAGTTCAATAACTCTATCTAATAAAACTTTAAGCGATCTCTTTCTTCCTAAAACTTTGTGTCTTGGCTTCAATTCACCATTATCATCCGCTGAAATAATTGGTTTTATTCTTAAAGCTGTTCCCAGCCAAAAACTAAATTTACCAATTCTTCCACCGGCTTGTAAATGAGAGAGGTCGTCATGTGTAAAAATACACATTACATGATATTTTAATTTATTAAGATGCTCTTCTATTTCAAAGATATTTTTACCCTCATTCTTTAATCTTAATGCCTCATCAATTAATAACCCCGTTCCAAGTGAACCACTAATTGAGTTAATTAAGATTATCTTACTATTAGGAAATTCTTCTAATAATTGTTGTTTCGCGATGTTAGCACTGTTAAATGTGCCTGACATATTAGCGGAAAGTAGTATTGCTAAAATATCTTTACCTTCTTTTAATATATGTTTAAATGCCTGATAAAACTCACCTACATTTACTTGAGCAGTTTTTGCATGCTCGCCTTCTCTTAAACGATTATAAAACTCTTCTATTGGCATTGAAGCAAAATCTAATGTGTTTAAATACTCTTTACCGCCTAAATAAAACTTTAATGGTAAAATTGTTATATTGTGTTTTTCTGCGTATTCACAAGGTAAATCACATGATGAATCTGCCACTATTACAAAATCTCTTTTTTTCATAACCCGTCCTTTCAAACCTCTAAATTACTATAAAAACGTTTTTAAAAAATTTTTCTTTTAAACTTACGTTATAATATTTTTAATCCGTCCCATTATATATGATAATTTATATTTTTTATAATAAATGTAAAATTATGTTTTATTTACGATTATTTCTTTAAGATTGGGATTGAACTTTTTTGATTTAATCATCATTATTTCTTCTTTATAAGGTGGATTTCCCTCAACATAAGGCGATTCTAGAATTTTAGGAATCGATAAAAAATCCTCATCATATATAATTTTAATTAAACTATCAAACCCAATATGACCAAAACCTAAGTTTTCATGCCTATCTTTTCTTGAACCCCTAACATTTTTAGAATCATTAATATGAAAAACACTAATATATTCTTTTCCAACCACCTTATCAAACTCTTCTATAACACCTTTAAAGTTGTTTCTAACATCATAACCGCTATCATGTGTATGACACGTGTCAAAACAAACACTCACGCGCGTTTTATCTTCAATAAGATTAATAATATCTCTTAACTCTTCAAAAGTTCTACCAATTTCATTACCTTTTCCAGCCATTGTCTCTAAAGCAATCTTAACAGTTAAACCTTTAGTATTTTTAATAACTTCATTTAATCCTTCAGAAATCCATTTAATGGCTTGTTCCCTAGTTGAACCTACCGCGCTTCCAGGATGTAGGACTATTTGGCTAGCACCCATCTCGTGAGTTCTTTTGATTTCACTTGTTAAAAACTCAACTGCGAAATCTCTTTTTACTTTATCTGGATTAGCTAAATTCATTATATAAGGTGCATGAACAATTACATTACTAAGTAAAATATTGTTTTCCTTCATTAATGCTTTTGCTTCTTTTATTTTCATTTCTTCTAAAGGACGTCTTTTAGTGTTTTGGGGAGCTCCTGTATAAACCATAAATGCGTTTGCATCATAACTAAGTGCTTCTTCAACAGAACCCAAATACATCTCATCACCCTTAAGTGAAACATGTGAACCAATATATATCATTATTTTTTCCCCTTTCCGTATCTAACTTTATTTAAGGCTTTTTTAATTTTAGCTTTATTTTTCTTTTTATAATTTGGTTTTACTCTTTTAGGTTTTTTAACACTTCTAATTGCGTTAATTTCTTCTTCTGATAAACCCTTTTGTTTTCTATCCTTTAAAATGAGTTTTTTATTTCTAATTTGAAATTCTTTAAAATTAATTCCATTTTTTCTTAATTGTTCAATTTTTCTTGAGTCTTTATCTTCATAAAACAAATAAACATTCCCATGCATATTCATTCTTCCAGTTCTACCACTTCTATGAATGTAAAACTCTGTTTTATAAGGAAAATCATAGTTGATAATATGACTTATTCCTTTAAAATCCATCCCCCTACTTGCGATATCACTACTTAAAACATATTGATACTTTAAGGCATGAATCTCAGAAACAATCATCTTTCTTCTTCTTAAAGGCATTTTAGATGATAATTTAGTAATGTTATAACCTTTATCAAACAATATTTCAAAAAGTGAATCGATATCTTCATTTTTTGAAACAAAAATAAAACATAAATAAGGATTGATTATTTCCATTAAATCAATTAATCTATCTTCTTTTGAACCTTTATGATAAATTAAATGATGATCAATATCAAGGAGAATTTCTTTAGATAAATCAATGTGTTTTATTGTCTTAAAATACTTGCTAATCCAACTTAATAAGTTGTCTTTTAATGTTGCGGTAAAGATGTATGTTTCACCTTTAATATGAGATAAAACAGCTTCTAATTGCGTCATAAAATCTATATCAAATAACATATCCGCTTCATCTAAAACAAGTGATTTAACTTGGAAGGCAAAAAGTGCATTTTCATTGATAACCAAATCATATAATCTTCCTGGTGTAATTATCGCAATTTTAGGTTGTTTATAATTTAGTGATTTTACTTGTCTTGAAATATCTTCTAATGTAGAAAAAGTTTTATAATCATTAAACCCCATCTCTTTAATCATTTTTCCAACTTGAATCACAAGTTCATTTGTTGGGACAATTATTAATACTTGTAAAGTATTATCATCTTTTAGATTTTCAATAATCGGGATTAAATAAGCGTGTGTTTTACCAGTTCCAGTAGGACTAATAAAAATCGCGCTTTCTTTATTATTTATTGTTTTGTATGCTTCTTCTTGAATTAAAGTTGGGTTTAAAAACCCAAGTTTTTTTATTTGTTTTTCTAGGTTATTCATAAAATCACCACTCACATTATACTAAAAACACATAAAAATTACTAATAATAACGATTAAATGTGAAAATATTGTATAATTAATTTGGTGATATTATGATAATTAATGATTTAAGACCACGTGGATATTGTCATGGCGTTAAAAGGGCACTTAAAATAGTTAAAAAAGCCGCACTAGATGATACATTAGAAAAACCTATTTATATTTTAGGTTTAATTGTCCACAATAAAAAAATTAAAGAAGCCTTAGAAAGTTACTCTGTTATTTCTTTAGAAGGAAAAACTCGTTTAGAGATGGCAAAAAAAGTTAATAAAGGAACCGTTATTTTAACGGCTCACGGAACTTCTTTATCAGTAAAAAAAGTCTTAGAAGAAAAAAATATTCACATAATTGATGCGACATGTTTTGATGTTTATAAAGTTCATAAGCATGTCTTAGAAAATTTAGAAAATCATGAGGTTTTATATATCGGGAAACCGCTTCATCCAGAGGTTGAAGGGGTCTTAGGTTTAAGTGATGAAATTACTTTAATTTCTAGTTTAGATGATGCAAAAAACTTTAGAAAAAAGACAGATAAACCAATCTATATCACTAATCAAACAACACTTTCTTTATATGATATAAAACCAATTATTGATAACTTAAAAGAACGTTTTAAAATTACTTATGATAATGATATTTGCCTAGCTACAACTAAACGTCAAGATGCGGTTATTAATCAACCTAAGGCTGATTTATTATTCGTTGTTGGTGATAAATTAAGTTCTAATACAAATAAATTAAAAGAAGTTAGTCTTAAAAATGGAATTCCTTGTAAATTAATTGAAGGTGTTGAAGATATTAATCCTTTATGGCTAAGTGATGTTAAGTCTGTTAATGTGACAAGTGGCGCTTCTACTCCTGATATTGTTACTAGTGAGGTAATTAGTTATTTAAAACAATTTGAATATAATAAAAAAGAAACGTGGGACCACGTTTCTAATTTAACTTTTAATGATATTTTAAAAATATAATTATACTTCTGCTGAGGCAATAATTGCGGCAGGAGTTTTTCTTAATAAAACACCTACTGGTAAAGTTCCAAATATAATATTAAACACATACATAAATAGTAATGCTAAAATGATTTGGATTGGTGAATATGTTACCATATTAAAACTACCAAGGAAATTGTTTTTAATTATTAAATACATCATAAAAATAAATCCAATTAGGCTTGTAACTGTAGTTAAGACAATTACTTCTACTAAATAGATTTTAACTATTTCTATCCTTCTAACTCCTAAAGCACGGTAAACTTTAATTTCATTAATTCTTGAAAATAAATTACTTCTGATAATGAAATATAAACTAAACCAAATTAAACCTGAAATTACTAAAATAATCGTTATGATGCCACTTAGGCCACTTTTTCTTCCTCTCATGAATTTTTCGTAGTCTCTTTCATAATCATTAACTACTGTAATCCCCTTACTTTCAAGGTGATTTTTTGTTTCTTTTGAAGTTTTACTATATACTACTATATTTTCATACATATAATCTAAACATAATGCTTCATCATTGTTATTGAACATTTCAATTATTTCATCATCAGTTTTATCTTCTAAACCTAATCCTGTTCGTTGTCTTAACATAATAACTATAAGGTTATCATAATTAACTCTTGTAAGACCATGATTATAATTAGTAATTCCCACAATCTTATATAGTTCATTATTAAGTTTTACAGTCATACCGACTAAATCTTTTTCTTTATAGCCGACAGTACTTAAATATTCTCTAGCAGAGTTTAAAAAACTTCTTGCGGTACCCATATCAAGTGTTATTTCTTTAACACCTTTTTTGTCTTGGATATCTCTTCCATAAATAATTTCAGCCTTTTTAATGTGTGCTGGAATAAATCTAACATTAGTACTTGGTCCTCCCCCACTATAAATACTTGCTTGATTAAACACTACTCCAGTATAAGTTATTTTGTTAGATAAGTTATTAAAAACTATAGCCTCATCATTTTTTATTTCTTTTTTGACATCTAAAAAACTTTGATGTTCATTTAGACTAACTTGTAATTGTTCTTTTGGATAATTAAGCTGATTATTTCTTGGATCAAGGCCAATTAGTAAAAGTGAACTCATTAACGCAATCATTATTCCCGCAAAGAAAAATCCTACAAGAAGCAATTTTCTTCTTCTACTCGCATTAATAAGTTTATTGAAAGCTAACTTAATAGCTCTTTTAATAGTGATAAAACTAACCTTTGTTTTAGTGGTTGGTTTATTTGCGTATTTATCATATTCAAATTGTGATACATCATCTTGTTTTTCTATTAAATCTGTTTCTCTACATTCAATTAATTTTGTTTCACTTTTTGAATTAATAATAACTACTTTTTCATCACTACCTAAATCAAGATAAATTGTGCCATCTTTATTTACTAATTTTATATTAGACTTACTAAAATCACCATATAAAGTAATATTAGTATTTTCATCATTAAGTGTTTTTTTATCAAAGTCTTCTAAGTAGATATCAGATGTATGAATAAACGCTTTTGCCTTAGTTTTGTCGTTACTAGTGTCTTCTGTAATACGTCCATCTTCAATTTTTAAAATTCTATCTGCATAAGAATTCGCAATATTAGGAGCGTGTGTTACTAATAAAACTAGTTTATCTTCGCTAATTTTTTTAATAATATTCATAATTTCTACAGTGTTTTTAGAATCTAAATTACCTGTAGGCTCATCTGCGATAATAACTTTAGGGTTTTTAGCTAGCGCTCTTGCGATAGCGACTCTTTGTTGTTGCCCGCCTGAGAGTTGGCCAGCAATTCTTCTTTCATATTTTTCTAAACCCACACTCTTTAAAACATAGGAAATACGCTTATCTATTTGTTCTTTGTCTTTAATTCCAACCATTTCTAAAGTCATGCGAATATTTTCATAAACACTCAACTCTTCAACAAGTAAATAGTTTTGAAAAATATAACCAATATCATGGGTTCTCATTTTATCCCATTTGCGCATCTTATAATTAGAATAATCTACATCATTATAGGAAAGTTCACCTTTTGCCCTATCAAGTCCAGCAATTACATTAAGGAGCGTTGTCTTTCCTCCACCTGATGGACCAAATAAGGCTATTAAACCTTTTTCTGGCAAATCAAGTGATACATTATTAATTACATGTATTTCATTTTTCTTATTTTTAAAGAAATATTTATTTAAATTTCTCGCTTTAATCATCGCTATTACCTCTCAATGTATAAATCACTGTTCTTCCAAATAAACGATTTAAAAATCTATTAATTGCCCATAGTCCAATTAATAAAAACAATGCAACATATAATAAGGTTGTGCTAGCTCCTAAAATCTTTAATAAGTTTTGTTTGAAGGCATATTTACCTAATAAGAAAACAGCGATTATTGTAAAAATAGTTGAAATAAAGACTGTTAAGACTGTTTCTAAAATATAAATTTTTCTAACGTCTTTTTTGCTAGCACCAATACTTCTCATTATCGCAATATCTTTATTTTTAGCTTTATAAATATTCTTAACAACTATATTTAAAATAATAATTGAAAATATTAATGCGTTAAGTCCTAAAAATATTGCCCCTATAGAAAAGATATTTGTTCCTCCCGGTCTATATGAAGACGGATGAAGTGCCATATATTTATTATCAAGAGATTTAATAAATCTATTAGCATCTAATTTATCTTTTAAAATTACTGATACTTGATTAGTAGTGCTTTCTTCTAAATCAACATATATATCACTTGGTACTTCTAGATATGCTTCATTATCCTCAACAATAGTAACACTATAAGTTCCAGTTTTTTCATAAAAATCACTAAACATTGTAATATGGACTAAATCATCATTACTTAATTCAAGAGTTCTTTCAATTAAAAAGCCTCTTGAAACTATAATTTTATCACTTAAAGTTTCATTTTTTCTAATAATATCTCTATTTATTGCATGGCCTTCATTTGTCCCCATAATTGACATAACATACCCTACCGAACCACCAAGTTTGGTTTTAACAAAAAAATCTGATTCTACTATTTTTTGTTCTGTGGTTTGATTTAAAAATGAATCGTGAACTATGTATCTACCTTCATTATTATAACCAACAACATCAAATGGTAAAACATTTATACTATTCCATCCATAATTTAGATGAATTTTCGTTATTCCTTTATACCAGTCTGGAATAACTATTTCTTTGTCATTTAAAGGTGCTCTTCCTTCTTTTATTTCAGTATTAGCACTAGAAGGAGTTAACATCAATGTAATATAATAACCATCTTGAGAATTATTAGAGTCTTTAAAACTATAGACAATGTCTAAAACATGGTCAAAATGAATAACACTTTTTGTATAGTTATTGCCATAAAGTTCTTCTATTTCTTCATTTGTGAAATTACTATCATCTTTTTTCTTAACTAAAACCCTTGTATCAAAAGTATTTTCAACAAAAGGATGATAATAATACATCGGATCAAGTAAACTTTGTTTTCTTGCCGCAACAGTAACTAATGTTCCAGCCATTAACACAACATAACTTAATAATAAAATTATTGTCTTTTTAGGATTTCTTAAAATATTTGTCCAAGAAAAATATAAGTGTCCTGATAAATTAGTTGGCTTATTAGTAGCAGGTATAATTACACCTTCATCTACTTTACTAATAACTTTATCTTCAACAATTTCTCCATCAAACATATGAATCTTTCTTGTCACATGTTCTTTAACTTGTTCATAGTTATGAGTTACAACAATTACTAATTTATCTTTAGAAACTTCCTTTAACAAAGCCATAATCATTTCACCAGATTTGGCATCCAAATTACCAGTTGGCTCATCCGCAACAATAATTGGCGCATCTTTTGCGAGTGCTCTTGCGATAACGACTCTTTGTTTTTGCCCACCTGATAATTTCGAAGTTTTTTGGTTTTTCTGTTTAGTTAAACCTACACGTTCAATTAAATCAAGAGCGCGTGCTTTTCTTTTTTTCTTTGGATAATTTTGTAATACTAATGCCGCAACCACATTCTCATAAACAGTATATGCATCAATAATATTGTAATCTTGGAAAACAAATCCAATATATTCTTTTCGATATTTTTCTAAATCTGCAATAGTAAAATATGAAGTCGATTCACCATTTAAAAGTAATTCTCCTTCATCATATTTATCAAGTCCTGAAATAACGTTTAAAAGGGTTGATTTACCGCTACCTGATTCACCAGTTATCGCGACAAATTCACCCTTATTAAAGGTCGCACTAACCCTTCTTAAACCTAAAACAACATTACCTTGGTTTTGATAAAATTTTGAAACTCCTCTTAATTCTAACAAAATATCACCCTCTTTGTGTCATCTGTATTAATTATACTAATTTTTTTCTTTTAGTCAACTAATTTATCTACTTCTTTATAGTTAAATAAATTACGGTCAATTTGAAACTCTTTTTTATGAATAATGTTTGAAAAACCAACTCCTAAAAGGCGAAGCGTTTCTCCTTCATAAAAATCATAAAAAAGTTCATCATAAGCTCTTTCTAAAATATTTATATCATTTGTTTCTTCTACTAAAGACTTAGTTTTAGTAGTTGTTTTAAATGTATCTGTTCTAAATTTAATAAAGATACTTTTGGTCATTAAATCTTCATCAATTAATCTTTTATAACATTCATTAAATAAAATATCTAACTCTTGTTTAACAATATCAACATGATCAATATAGTTTGTTAGGGTTGTTTCCGATGAGACACTTTTAGGAATTAAATATTTATAAGGATCAACAACGCTGCTTGAATTACCAGTTAAATCTGCCTTGTATGATAAATAGCTGTTTTTTCCAATCGCTTCTATTATTTTATCTTGATTGTTTATATCCATAAAATCTTTAACTGTTTTAATCTCTATTTCATGAAGTTTAGCACTAGTTTTCTTACCTATTCCATGAATTTCACTAATATCTAGCGGATATAGTATTTTTTTAATATCTCTTTTTCTTAAAATTGTAATTCCTAATGGTTTTTTAAAATCACTAGCCATTTTCGCTAAGAAAAGAGTAGGACCAATTCCAATACTACATGGTAATTTCATTTTAAGTAATTTATTTTGAATATCTTTAGCTAACTTTAAAGGATTCTTAACATCAATTATCTCTGTAACATCAACATATGCTTCATCAATTGACGCTTGATAAACTTGATCTGTATATGACCTTAAAACATCTATAAACATCCTTGAATATTTTCCGTATTCATCATGTTTATTAGGAACCATTATTAACTTTGGATATCTTTCATATGCTTCTTTTACTGACATCGCACTATGAATACCATATTTTCTTGCTTTATAAGAGGCTGTTGTAATAACTCCACCTTTAAAATAACTACTTCCACCTACCGCAAAAACCTTATTTTTTAAATAAGGATCTAAAATGATTTCAACGCTCGCAAAGAACGCATTTAGGTCAATATGGAAAATAATTCTTGGTTTTTTCATCAGTTATTCCTTTAAAATAATTTTTATTATGTTATAATACTCTTGTTGAGGTGAAAAGTTATGAGTAAAAAAGAAAAACCTATTAAAAAGAAAGAAAAGAAATTAAAAAAAGAAGATAAAGTAGAAACTAAACCAGGAGAAATCCCAACATTTAAATCTCCATCTAAAACTGCATGGGGAAAAATTATTATTTTAATAATTGTTGCCGCGATGCTTTTAATTCCTCTTGTGACAGTAATAGTTTTATTATTTCAATAGCCGTTAAGGCTATTTTTTTTCCGCAAGTAAGCTTTTTGCGTGCATAATAGCACTTTCACTTAAATTATCTCCACTTAACATATAGGCAAGCGTGTAAATACGCTTTTCTTTTTCTAATAACTCTAAATTAACATTTGTTCTAGAAGATTTTGTATATTTACTAATGTGATAATGCATATCTGCATAAGCAGCGACTTGTGGTAAGTGAGTAATTGTAATAACTTGAACTGTTTTTGATAATTCATGTAAAAGATTGGATACTTTCCTCGCTGCTTCACCAGAAATACCTAAATCAATTTCATCAAAGACAATTAATTTTAACTTATGTGCTTTAAGATAAATGATTTTTAAGGCTAGCATACTTCTACTTAATTCACCGCCTGATGCCACTTTATAAAACGGCATTAATGGTTCACCTTCATTTAAAGAAATTAAAAATGTTACATCATCAACTCCAAGTTCACTTAGCTCTTTTAACTCTTTAAAATCTACTTTAAAATCACAATAATTAATTGCCAAATCTTTAATTAAATTAATAAAATCTTTTTCTAACTTTAAGGCAACATTTTTTCTTGCGTTAGAAATTTCTAAAGCTTTGGAATATGCCTTGTTAAAGGCATTATTCATTTGTTCTTTTAGTTTTTCCAAGTATGAATCATAGTTATCTATCTTTAAGATTTCTTCTTCTAACTCATCTATGTAAAGGATAAGTTCATTATTAGTTTTACCGTATTTATTTTCTAAATCTTTTAAAAAATAAAAACGTTCTTGTAAGACATCAAGTTCTAAA
>JAAZKC010000079.1 GCA_012800005.1 Acholeplasmataceae bacterium
CTAATAAAATCTCCTAAACTTGAATCTTCTTCTTCACCAACTGGTGCTTCTAAGCTAATTGGTTCTTGGGCAGTTTTTTGGATTTGTTGGACACGCTCAGCAGTGATACCCATCTTTTCACCAATTTCTTCAGCGGTAGGTTCTCTACGCAATTCTTGAACTAATTGACGTTGAATTCTTACTAATTTATTAATTGTTTCTACCATATGAACAGGAATTCTTATCGTTCTTGCCTGATCCGCAACCGCTCTTGTGATAGCTTGACGAATCCACCAAGTTGCATAGGTAGAAAACTTAAAGCCTTTTTCATAATCAAACTTATCAACAGCTCTAATAAGCCCCATATTTCCTTCTTGAATTAAATCTAAAAACTGCATCCCCATACCAACATACTTTTTCGCAATACTGACAACTAATCTATAGTTAGCTTCAATTAATCTTTCTTTTGCGATAAGTCCATCTTCAATCATTTGTTCAAGTTGAACCCGTTCTTGATCAGGAATTTCTACTTCAGCTTTTCTATATTCATCAAGTTGTTCTTTAGCTTGTTTACCACCCTCAACTCGCATCGCTAAATTAACTTCTTCTTCCGCAGTTAAAAGTGGAATTCTGCCAATATCCTTTAAATACATCTTTACTGGATCATCAACTCTAACAGTCGGTGGAAGTGTTTCAACATCCATTAACTCCTCTTCTTTAATATCTTCAACATCCATACTAGTTAAAGACAGTTCATCTAAATCAATCTCTACAAACTCATCTTCATCATCTTCATCCTCAACTTCTAAAGTAGATGGTTCAATTTCAATATCTAAAGCGGTTAATTCTTCATAAATTGAGTCATATTCATCACTTGGATAAGGGACATATTCAATAATATCATCTTCATTTAAGATATTTTTATTTAATTCTGCTTTTTTAACTAATTCTTTAATAATCTTCTTCATATTAACCCTTTCTTTTATAATTTTATCTACACACTTATTTTAACACATTTATCTTAAGCGATTAAACAGTTATTTATTTAATAATATTTCTTTTAAGTTTACTTTGTTTTTCTAGTAAAATTGTCTTTTGATAAGCTTCTGTTTCTTCTTCGATTTCCTTTAAAACATTTTGATAATCTTTTGCTTTATTAACCATTCTCACCGTTTTAATTAAATCATTAATTTCTTTATCAGTTAATGGTTTTTTCTCGTTATAAGCAATTAAATCTTTAACCCTTAAAAACGCCTCCATTAACTCACTGTTTTTTTCATTAATTAACGCAACAAACTTCTTTTCATCATATGTTTTATACCGCGGCATATAATCTAAAATATATAAAACCCTTAATCTCAAAATATCACCATCAACTACGTATTGTAAACCTAATGCTTGATGAATCTTTTTAGCCGTATCTCTATTTTTAAACATCTCAATTAATAAAAACATCTCCGCTCTATAATACTTCCATGTAACTTCTCTTTTTTTAGATTTTCTCCTAGGAGATGGCCTAACCTTTTCTTCGCTTGGCTTATAGTAATATAGTTCTTTTAAGCTTTCTTTTGAGACTTTTAAATCATTAGCTAATTTATCAATATAAATGGCTTTTGTCGTGTTAGAGGCGTATGTGAGTAAATCTTTTACGACTAATTTTAATTTCTCTTGATCATTTTGATTTTTTAAGTTTAATTTTTGTTTATTAACCTCATAAATAAACGCATAATGATCTAATAAATTATCATAAAGTTTTAAATATTCATCTTTACCATACTTATTATAATAGTCATCTGGATCTAAACCTTCTTTAATCCATAATACATCTACTCTAAACTTATTTCTTAAAAATAGTGGAATTGCCTTTATCGCAGCTTCAATCCCTGCATTATCGCCATCAAAGGCGATAATCACATTTTTAGTATATTTAGATAACACCTTAATGTGATTATTTGTTAAAGCGGTTCCCATTACCGCAACACTATATTTTAAGCCTGCCTTATGGCTTTTTATCACATCAAAGAAACCTTCATGAATAATTACTTTATCTTTCTTTTTAATTTCCTCTAATGCATTAGAGAAATTATATAAAACTTCACTTTTCTTAAAGACTAATGATTCAGGAGAATTATAGTATTTTGGTTCTTCTAATCCTAAACTTCTTCCACTAAAACCGACAATTCTTGCTTCTTCATCAGTAATAGGAAATAAAATTCTATTAATAAAAACATCTTTTATATAATTATCTTTACTAACATGAATTAATCCAGCATTTTCTAACTCTGTCTTTGTGTAATCTTTTTCCGTAAGTAGTTTATAAATACTATTTTGTTCCGTTGGCGCTAGTCCAATATTAAAGGTGTTAATATCTTCTTTAGTAATTCCTCTTTTAGATAAGAATTCTTGGGCTTTTAAACCATTTTCTGAATTAAGTAAATAATAATTATAAAACTGAGCTGCCTCTTTAAGCGCGTAATGTTCTTCTAAATCAGGAGATTTATTAGTATCATACTTAATATCGATATTTAATCTTTTACCAAGTTCACTAACAGCCTGCATATAAGGGATATTATTGATTTTTTGATAAAACTTTATTGGTCTTCCGCCTTCTTTACAACTAAAACACATCGCAATGTTTTTCTCAGGACTCACCGAAAAAGAAGGATTTGTTTCACTATGAAAAGGACATAATCCTCTAAAGTTTTTGCCGGCTTTTTCTAGTTTCACATATTCACTAACTAAGCTAACAATATCAGTTTTTTCATTGATTTCATCAATAATCTTTCTATCTATCAAACAATCACCTTAAAATTTTATCTTTTCACTAACAAACTTAATAACTTTATCAATAGTCAAGCGTTTTTGTTCCATCGAATCACGCTCTCTTAAAGTTACTGTACCATCTATTAGTGTATCATGATCGATTGTAACACAGTAAGGAGTTCCAATTTGGTCTTGACGGCGGTATCTTCTTCCAATATTTTGAGTTTCATCATAAACACAACTAAAATGTTTAGCTAACTTATTATAAACTTCATTAGCTTTATCTTGGTGTTTATTTTTAATTAAAGGTAATACCGCTACTTTATAAGGAGCAAGTGCGGGAATTATTTTAAGTACTTCCCTAGTTGAACCATCTTCTAGTGTTTCAGTTTTAATACCTTCTTTTAAAATTGCCAGTAATAATCTTTCTACACCTAAAGAAGGTTCTACTACATAAGGAATATATCTTTCATTAGTTTCAGGATCTAAATACTCAAAATTTTCCCCAGATAACTCTTGATGAGCACTTAAGTCAAAATCAGTTCTTGAGGCAATGCCCCATAACTCATCAAATCCCCAAGGATATCTATATAAAATATCAATAGTTTTATTAGAATAGTGAGATAACTCTTCTTTAGAATGTTCGTGTGAACCAATATTTTCTTTACTTAAACCTAAATCTAATAAAAATGTAACCATTTCTTTATACCAGTAATCAAACCACTCTATTTCAGTGCCTGGTTTACAAAAGAATTCAAGTTCCATTTGTTCAAATTCGCGAGTTCTAAAAATGAAGTTACCAGGAGTAATTTCATTTCTAAAACTTTTACCGATTTGGGCAACCCCAAATGGTATTTTTCTTCTTGTGGTTCTTTGGATATTTTTAAAGTTAATAAAAATTCCTTGAGCCGTTTCAGGACGTAAATAAACGGTATTAGCTACATCATCAATAACACCTTGGTTAGTTTTAAACATTAAATTAAACTGTCTAATTTCATGCCACTTAGATTTTCCGCATGATGGACATTTAATGTTATTATCGACTAAATAATTATAAAGTTTATCATTATCCCAACCATCACTATTTTTAACAGTAATTAAATGATCAGCCCGATGTCTTGTATGACAATTTAAACACTCAGTTAAAGGATCACTAAACCCCTTTAAATGTCCGCTTGCTTCCCAAACAGATTTATTAAGTAAGATTGATGTATCAACTAACACATTATAAGGTGTTTCTGTTACAAATCTTTTAATAAAGGCGTTTTTAAGGTTTTGTTTTAAAAGTGAACCAAGTGGGCCATAATCCCAAGTATTGGATAAACCTCCATATATTTCAGAACCTTGATAAATATAACCGGTTTGTTTTGTGTAGTTGAAAATTTGTTCTAGTGTCATAATATCTCCTTTTAAAATTTTATTTCATAGTCTATATGATATATATAATATTTTTTAATAAATTGCTTTAAAGTTTTCTTTAAATGTTTATCTAAGTTAATTTCTTCTTTTAAGTAATAAAGAGTTCTTAGCGCGGTTGTTTCCTCTTTATTAAGGGATTTTACATAATTAGTAGTAATCCCCAATGTTAAGTCAAAACCTTCATATTCTTTATTAAATGATAATTCATAGCCTAAGGCATAAGTAAGTTTAATATATAAAGTAATTGCCGCTAATTCTAAATCTTTAAATGATAATAACCAGATAATTAAATTAAATAATCTTTCATGTGGTAAATCATCAGTTAAAAGTTCAATCGCTTTTAAAATAGAAGCTGCATACATGATATTATCATAATTACCTTTAATTTCATTAAAATAATTAATTATTTGAGAATTTCTTAATGTTTGAATACTTTTATTTTCATTTAAATCTAATGAAATTAAAGTTAAATAATCATAACTCGTATAAGCACTCTTATAGCTTTTAGCGCCTTTAGCCACTAAAGTATATTTACCATATGGCGTATAAGTAAATAACATTTTACTTGTTTCTTTATAATCTTGTACCTTATAAATTAATCCTTTAGTTTCCATAGCCAAATAAATTAATATCTTTTATATTCCTACGCCAATCCTTTTTAACTTTAACATAAAGATTTAAATGAACTCTTGTATCTAAAATTTTATTAATATCTTTTCTTGCGAGCGTGCCAATCTCTTTTAACATTGAAGCATGTTTTCCAATTAAAATACTCTTTTGAGAATCTCTTTCTACAATAATATTTGCATAAACAGTATAAATATCATCTTCCATTTGTGCATATTCAATTATTACCGCAACACTATGAGGAATCTCTTCTTTCGTTAAAGTTAAAACTTTTTCTCTAATAATTTCACTCATTCGCATAAAATCACTTTGAGTAGTGAGTTTATCTTTTTCATAAAAAGGTAGGCCTTCTGGAAGTAATTCTTTTATTCCTAAAAGTAGTTTATCTATATGTTTACTATTTTTACTACTAATTGGATAAACACCTTTAAAATCAAATTTATCGATATAAGATAAAATAACTTTATCAATGTCCATTTTACTCTTAAGTAAGTCAATTTTATTAATTACTAATAAAACAGGCACAGAAACATTTTTTAAGTGTCTTATTACATAGTCTTCACTATAACTATATTCTCTATCAACCATATATAAGATAACATCACCATAAGATAAAGCACTTAAAGCTTCATTAGATAAAACTTCTCCTAGTTGGTATTTAGGTTTATGAATACCTGGAGTATCAATAAAAACAATTTGATAATCACTTTCAGTTTTAATTCCTAAGATTTGGTTTCTAGTAGTTTGAGGTTTTTCTGAAACTATTGAAACCTTTTCTCCTAAGACATTATTTAAAAACGTGCTTTTACCAACACTAACACGGCCAATTATGGAAACATAGCCCGCTTTAAACATTTTCTACCTCATCAAAAGAATATGGAAGTAACTCTTTAATTGTGGTCTTTTTAACATCACCTTTTACATTAGCCAAATATATTGGCACGTCTTTAGGGACAAGCTCATTAATAACTTGCCTACAAGCTCCACAAGGTGAAATTGGCTTGCTGGTTTTACCAATAACAGCCATAGCCACAATATCTTCTTTTTTATAACCTTGACTATATAAACTAAATAAAGCGCTTCTTTCCGCACAATTTGAAAGTCCATACGAAGCATTTTCAATATTTGATCCCTTTATAATAGTTCCATCTTTTAGTAAAATAGCGGCTCCAACCGCAAATTTAGAATAAGGAATATAAGCATTTTTCATTGCGTCTTTCGCATGTTTAATTAAAGTTTCCATAATTAAGTCCTTTCTAAGCCAGCTTTAGCTAAAATACTTTCAGTTAAAGCATGCATTTTTCTTTCTTCTAATTCATCTTTATGATCATAACCAAGTAAATGTAGGTATCCATGAACAGTTAGAAAACTTATTTCTCTACTTAATGAGTGATTATAGTCTTTTGCTTGTTCTTTCGCTTTATCTAGAGAGATAAAAATATCACCAATATAATTATCATCACTATCTGGAAAGCTTAAAACATCAGTTTCTTTATCAATATCACGGTACATCTTATTTAAAGTTTTTATTTTCTCATTTGAAACAAAGATAACATTAAACTCATAATGTTCTTTAACATTTTTAAAAACATCTTTAAGAAGTTTTTTTAACTTTTTAATATCTTCTTTTGTTTCATTGTAAAAGTTAACTTTCATCATGTTCATATTTTTCTAAAATCTTTTGAACAAGTGGATTTCTTACAACATCCAAACGTTCAAACTTAACTGTTTTAATTTGTTTAATATCTTTAAGTAAGGATAAAGCTTCTTTTAAGCCTGATTTTTGACCTTTTGGTAAGTCTGTTTGACTTGGGTCGCCTGTAATAACCATCTTTGATGAAAAACCTAAACGAGTTAAAAACATCTTCATTTGCATACTTGTGGTGTTTTGAGCCTCATCTAAAATAATGAAGGCTTGTTCCAAGGTTTTTCCTCTCATATAGGCAAGAGGGGCAATCTCAATAACTCCTGTTTCTAGTAAGTTATTAGTAGATTCATAACCTAAAAACTCATATAATGCATCATATAAAGGTCTTAAGTATGGATCAATTTTTTCTTTTAAGTCTCCTGGTAAAAAACCTAAATACTCTCCCGCTTCTACCGCAGGACGAGTTAAGATTAACTTTTTAACTTTGTTTTGTTTTAAATATTTAACCGCCATCGCCACCGCTAAATAAGTCTTACCAGTTCCCGCAGGACCAACGCCAAAAATAAGTTCATCTTTGTCAATCGTATTAACATATTCTTGTTGAGTAAATGTCTTAGGCATTACTGGTTTACCGCTTGCGGTATAGATAATAGCCTTACGGTTTAAAAAGAACGGAACGGCCTTTTTTAAACTATCCACTTCTCTTAATTTAATTAAATAAACAACTTCACGTTCGCGGATTTGCATTTGACTTGCTAACTCTTCAATAACCGCTAAAACATCTTTAATAATTAAAATATCTTCATCTCTAGCATTAGAGTAGAAAGTGTCATCTTGGAGGACTATTTTAATATCAAAATATGTCTTTATGACATCAATATTTCTATCAAATGGTCCTAAGATGTTATATGCATTTTTCAAATCTGTTAAAGTATAGACTTTTTTCAAAAAAATCACCTACCCTTTATTATACCATTTTTTTTGTGTTTTTCCACCGTTAGAGAGAGAAAAAAGCCTGATTTTTTAAAAATGCAAGCTTAAAAAGTTTTCTTTTTTAATTTTATTAGTAAAATTAGATAAATTAAATATCAATTACTTTTTATGTGTTTGTTCTTCTTGTTTTGTTGCGCTTATTAAGAAAAATAAGCCAATAATTCCAACTACCGGAATAAGAATTCCAATTAATAAAAGAATAAAAGGAACTTTATCTTCTAAATTATATGAATTAACAATAGAAAGAATATAAAAAACTAAATAGACAATACCTACAATAACCATTAAAATTGCTAAACTAACTATCTTTGGAACAACCGTTTCTGCCCAATTAACAAGCGCATCATGTGGAATTCCATCAGGATATGTATCTACTGGGTATTGACTATATAACTCACTAACTTCTCTTATAAAAACAACTAAAAATGCTATTACCAAAATAAATGTTATAAAAAATGTAATAGTTGCAACCCAAGCATTTTTTCTAACTTTTGCTGACTCCATGTTTTCATCCTCTTTCTCACGAAAACATTATATCACAAATATATTACTTAAATTTAAAACGTGACAATTATTTTACATTTATTTTTTCCTTGACGCTGCTATTACAATTATTATCAGAATTATAAAACTAAGCGGCATTAAAAGAACTGTCATAAAAGTATTCATAAAAACATTAGGAGCACCAGTAACATTAAATAAACTTGTTGCCATAATAACAAAAATGATAAACGGAACTATCGTTATTAAAACAGCTTTAACAACAGGAGTTTGTTTATGTTCTACTTTTGGCTTAATAACGGGAACTATATCTTTATTTAGTGATGGTTCACTTTTTAGTGATTCAATAATATTTTCAAGTAATATAATTATGTTAAAACCTAAATTATAACTGCCACTTTCACTACTTAATTCTCTTTTATAAACCGTGCTATTAACTTCATATTTAGTATACTTATAACCATCTTCAGTAAATTCAGCTTTTAAAGATAAATTATAATAATCAAACAAAACTGTAAGTGAGTTTCTATTTCTTTTTATTATGGGACTAAATTCTATATTTAAAGCATTATTATCTAAAAGAAATCTAGAAAAATTACCCCCCAAATAAAATGATAATATTTTATCTAATTCACTATATTGATATCTATTTTTTTTACCTAAATAATTTAAGACTTTTTTACTCATGTTTTCTCTCCTTTAAGGAAAAATGGCCATTTTTAGATGACCATTTTTATTAGTTTTATTCTTTTACTTCTTTTTTTGCTTCTTTAGTTTCCCAAACTTCTTTTGCACTACTAATAAATGAAGTCATTGTTGATAATTCTGATGGGATAATTAATTTAGTTGCTTGACCCTTAGACACTTCAACTAAAGCATTATAACCTTGTAGTCTTAAAACACTTTCATCAGCTTTCGCATCTTTAATTAATTTAATACCTTCCGCATTCGCTCTTTGAATTGATAAAATTGCTTCTGCTTCCCCTTCAGCTCTTAAAATTTGCGATTGTTTTTCCGCTTCCGCAGCTAAAATTCTCGCTTCTTTATCAGCCTCAGCATCTAATACTTTAGCTTCTTTAGCACCTTCTGCAATTAAGATTTGCGATTGTTTTTTACCTTCTGCATTAAGAATCGCTTCACGCTTTTCTCTTTCAGCACGCATTTGTTTTTCCATCGCATCACGAATATCTTTAGGTGGCATAATGTTTTTAAGTTCAACTCTTAATACTTTAATACCCCATGGATCAGTTGCTTCATCAAGGATAATTCTTAATTTAGAGTTAATTAACTCTCTACTTGTTAAAGCCTCATCTAAATCAATTGCCCCAATAACGTTTCTAAGTGTAGTCGCTGTTAAGTTTGCAAGTGCGTGAATTGGATTTTCAACCCCATATGAATATAACTTCGCATCAGTTATTTGATAATAGACTACAGAATCAATTTGCATTGTTACGTTATCTTTTGTAATAACTGGTTGTGGTTCATAATCAATAATTTGTTCTTTTAAAGAAACTTTTAAGGCAACTCTATCAAAAAATGGCCATAAAAAGTGAATTCCTGTTTCCCATGTTTTATA
>JAAZKC010000080.1 GCA_012800005.1 Acholeplasmataceae bacterium
AATCATGAACTGGATCTAAATAAAGTTTATTATTAATTTGTTTAATTCCTAAATAATTAGATATTAATTGATTAATATAAATTCCTGGACCACTTGAATATAAGCGCCAACCAGATTTTACTTTAATTTTACTTTCTTTTAATAAATGAAAGTTTTCTTCCGCTAAATATCTATCATAAAAGTTGGCATCACTAGATGAAAAATACACATTTGATTGCCTAATATTAGAAATCTTTACTACATCATTTATTCCAATAGGATTTACTTGTTCTAACTCTTCTTTTATTTCTTTACTAAACCCTAATTTTGCTAAAGCTTCAATATGCCTAATATGGGCATGAACATATAATATTCCTACTTCTCTTCCAAAATTAGAAGCCGTTTCCGCCCTTTGGAAATATGTTTTTAAGCCACCTTTATACGTAACAGGATTATCCATTAATCTCATTCCATCTGGAAACTTTAAATGTTGTAACATTATCTTGTGATTATTAAGAGCCTCATCTTTAGTAATAAGTTCTGAAATAATTGGTTGTTGATAAGATAAAAGACGATATTTAATTCCCGTTTTCAAATCATTTGGATGAAGTAATGGGATAGGTTTAGTATTATCAAAAACAATAAATCCCGCAGGTTTATTATCAATCATAATATATTTATAGTAATCTTTTTTTAATCTGATTAAAAAGTCATTAATTAAATTATACAATTTAGCGTCTAAAGGTTTAATATTCTTACCAAAATTATTAAAAGCTTCATAAATTAAACTAATTGTCCAAGAAGAAACCATCTTCTCAGTTAAAAATGAATCTTTAGGTTGTAATGTATCATTCCAGTCGCCTCCACCATACTTAGGAAGTGAAGTGTTTTTAATACTACTACCTATTATCGCATTTATTTGATTTTTAACGTGACCTAATATGTTATCTCCTTTTATAAAGCGGTTTTCCTTAATTGAAAAATAAGTTACCTCTTCTTTTAAAATAGAATAATCGCTAGTTATTGTAAGATAGTCCGCTAACGCTTTTAGTGGCCAAACAATAATATCACCATGAGAATCATGAGCTTGAATAAATGCATATTTATCATACATAAACCATTGTGGCCAGTCATAAGTTTCAATAAATTGACGTGAATATACTTTTAGTAAAATACTTCTAGCAATATCATATCTTTTATATGCCAAGAAAAGTTCAAACGGCCCTTGTAAAATATCCCTTGTTCCCCATGCTGCACCACCGGTTTGTTCAAGTCCATGTGGGCTTGAATAGTGAACCAGTGCGTTATGGGTATACCAATATAAGGTTTTATTAAATTTACTCGCAATTTCTAGGTTATCTTTAATTTCTAAATTAATTAAATCTTTTAAAAATTTTTCATATTTAATAAACTCTTTATTAAAGTCTATTTGCTTATTTGAAAACTCATCAAGAGTTCCTAAAATATTTATTACTACTTCACTTTTATTCTTATATTCCATTACTAATAAACCATGACCCATTTCTTCTTTAAAGAAAATACCATCATTAGTATAATTAACATCTTTAGAACTTATTTTATATTTTAAATGAGGATAATTGTTATTAACTAATCCATTATTATAAAACTTTATAATAACTTCTTCATCTTTAATATCTAAATTTATCTTTTGTTTATATTCACTTTCTCCCAAGGTAAGTTGATTAGTAAAGATAATATCATATTTTATGTTGTTTTTAGATTTAAATGATAGTTGCTGGCAACAATCTTCTAAGGCAACATAATAATCAATTTTTATCTCATCATTATTAAAAACATAAACCCAACTAGTTTTAGAAGCGCTTAATTCATAATAACTTGGAACATTTAATAAATGCCATTTATTATCATATTTAAGATAAGCTCTTAATCCTGAGATGGTTTGAAGGTTTAGCCCATTTCTTAAATCTCCATTTAATCTATGAAAATTAGTATTTCCAATAACGATACGGCTTGCGAAAATACCGTTCATAAAGTTTGTAGAAGCCATTGTTGTTCCCGCATTTAAAATATCTCCAGAAATCATTAAATGCCCATGCATTCTTTCAGTTAATAGTTCTTTTTCTTTTTTTACGATATGCTTATTTTCATCAAAGAACGCAATAACTCTACTTTCTTTATTATATTCAATAAATAATCTATTTTTTGAAGGATGACTAACACTTAAACCATTTATAACGTTACCAATTAAAGGCTTTGTAAAATTAAGTTCTTTAATCTTTTCATTTTTGTTTATATAATCTATTTCTACTTTATAAGGTTCTTCTAATATTTCTTCGTGGTTTGGGATATATAATCCATAAAATGAAATAACATTTTTACCAAGAGTAAATGGTTTTGTTTGTAAAGCGATTAAAGGCATTTCATATTGAAGATTTTTATTTTCAAGTTTTTCCTTCTTTAAACCTAAAATTTCTCTATTTTCTTTAAATGAAAGTCCATAAAACTGTAACATATCAGTAGAATAACTATTAATTTTATAATTAGAACCAATTTGAAGTAAGTCATTTCGTCCTTGGTTTTGTCTAGATAAAGTTATATATCCATCTTTTGTTTTAAAAATTCTATGATCAAGATATTGCGCATTATATGCTTCATTATTTAAAATAGCGCCCTCATGATTAAGACCGATATCTTGAGTGAAATATAATTCATATTCTCCACTACCTTCTAGGCTAACTTGATAAATAAAGGTAAAATCTTTTACTGAAAGTAAAACTTCATAACGAACACCTAAAACAAACCCTTCATAAAGAATTTGATTTCTTAATAAAGTAGTTTTAACGTTACTACTTTTTAATCCTAATAAAGGTTCTACTTCTTTAGTATTAAAGTTTCTTAAATAGATATTAGATACCATTCCATCAATTAAATTTCCCTTTAACTGATTAATCATATATTCTTCATAATGAATTTTATAAATATCACCAGATGGTAAAATATCTATTTTTAACTTATTACCAATTTGATAAGTTTTAAGTTCGTTTTTAATAATCATTTTAAATGCCCACCCTTATTTAACTACGTGCTTTCTTTATAGATTATTTCCGCTTTTGGTTCTTTCATTTCATAAATTTCATGCCCTTTGATTAAAAGAATCATTTTCTGAGAAATATATACTCCCCAATCTAAATAATCAACCTTGATGGTTGTTAGTTTAGGGATAATATAATCACCTAAATATATTCCATCAAATCCCGCTACCGCAATTTCACTTGGAATACGTACTTTGTTGTCTTTAAGCGCTCTTATTAACCCTACTGCCATTTCATCGTTTGCGCAAAACACAAAGTCTGGTTTATCTTCTAATAGCGCGATTTGCTTACCAACTGAATAACCACTTTCAATAGTAAAATTACCTTTAAATTTTAAATGAGGAACAATGTTTTTTTCATTTAAAGCTTTTAAAAATCCCCGATATCTATCTTGATTATCTTTAGTTCTTTCTGGTCCACTAACATAAGAAAACTTTTTATAGCCTTCTTTAATCATTTCTAAAATCATTTTATAAACAAACTCTTCATTTTTAACAACCGATGAATAAACATTAGGATAATCTAAATATCTATCTAAAACAATTACTGGTCTTGTCTTAGCGAAATCAATAATTTCTTCATCAGTTATTTTAGTATCAAAAATGATTGCGCCATCAACCTGTTTATTTTTAAGTAATTCTAGTGCACTTTTTCCCATTGAAACAATTAAGTTTAGTTCTTCTTTTCTTAGTTCAATATGAATTGTTTCTAATAAGTCAGAAAATATCGGACCACCAAAACCATAAATAAAAACACCAATACTTCCAGTTTTCTTTGTTTTAAGTGCTTGAGCACTAAAATTAGGACGATAACCTAATTCTTTAGCCGCATTTAAAACTTTTTCTTTGGTTTTTTTGCTAACTCTAGGTTTATCATTTAACGCAAGAGAAGCCGTTGAAATTGATACACCAGCTAATTTTGCCACATCTTTAATTGTCACCATAAGATTACCCCCTTTTTATTAATAATGCTTGATAAGGTTTTAACTTATTATTAAACTCTTTATAATTATTTAAAATTATTTTCCCATCAATATCTTTTATTTTTTGTTCACAATCACTAAAATTACATACCACTAAATAATTTTCATCTAATTTTCTTTCATAGGCAAAAACATTTTCTCCTAAATCAACTAATTTAAATGAACCATTTTTAAGTGTTTCATTATTAGTTTTTATCTTTAATAATTCTTTTAAAAAGAGATAAATTGAATTTTCACTTTCATAGTCTTTTTTAAAATTAACAGTAGGATAATTTTTATTTACATCAAGCCAAGGTTTAACATTTGAAAATCCCGCATACTTTGTATTATCCCATTGCATAGGAGTTCTTGAATGGTCTCTCGCTTTAACAGATAAACTTTTCAAAACTTCTTCTTTAGGTTTTACTTTAATTGCTTCATTATAGTAATTAATCGCTTCAACATCTTTATAGACACTAATATCTACATAACCTAATCCAGACATTCCAAACTCTTCACCTTGATAAATAAAAATATGTCCCTTTTGTAAAAACATAAGCATAAATAACATTGTTTGGCCGTAATATCTATACTCTAAATTTAAATATCTTCCTAACGCTCTTGGTTGATCATGATTTGACCAAAACAGTGAAGGCATTCCTCCCTTAGAGTAAGCTTGTTGGAATTTATTTAAAGTTTCTTTTAAATCATCTAATTTTAAAGATTTTAATTCCCATTTTCCTTTACCTTTTACTTCATC
>JAAZKC010000081.1 GCA_012800005.1 Acholeplasmataceae bacterium
GTTAAAACAACCAATTCATTGGCTTTAACTTTTGTATTATCTATTTGATTAGATGTTATTTCATTAGGTAAAGTTAGTTCATAATATATTTCTTTTGGTTTTTTTTGTTTACAACCAACAAGTAAAAAAGATAATACTATTATCATGATTATTTTTCTCATAATTCCCCCCCCCTTTAAACATTAACAGTGAGCCAAGGGCAGCTGCCCTTGGACACTGTTTTTTAAAACTTTAATTATGGTATTGGTTCAGTTTCGTAAAAATTGTACCACGCCGTTCTACCAATAGTCATATACCCTAATGTAATATAATCTGTTGGATAACCCGCATCTACCGGTACTGCAATATCCCTATTTTTCAATGTTGCCGGAACCGCTGGTGCTAAACCCGCCAATTTAAATGCTTTATATGGATCTGATGATGCATAATACTCACTAAATAGTGATGTTCCATCTCTTTGAACAAATCTCATTAAATGAGGACATGCAGAATATGAAGCTGTAGATGGGACAGTATATTCTAGTGACACTAGATTCCACTTATTGTTTGTAATGGTTTCTCCATCTTTAGTTAGATCTGCGTAAAATATCGCAGTCACTATTGGGGTTGCGATTGATTTATAAGCATTTTTGTATGCTACTGTACCTAACCCACCATGAACATTCAGTTCATTTGTACCTTTAGTAGAATAGCCAACAAATTCATCGCTAGCATTATAAAATGCTCTCCTAATGTAAAATGCCTCAATAGATTCACGATTTCCATACACTTGAACTCCACTTATCACTCCGTTAATAACAACATCTTTTTCTTTGTTAGCAACACCAAAATCCCACTTAAAGTAAGTTGCTCCATCAGGAATTGTTGTATCTCCGCTTGGAAGTTCTTGTACAACATTAGGATCAAGTTTTTGAATTTGAACTGCCCTATTATCCATGCTTGAATTAGTTGCAACCATTGTTGTTCTACTAACTGGTGCTCCAAGTCCTGTACTTGAATTATAAGCACTCGTGTTATTAAACAAAATAAATTGCGGTCTAGTAAAGAACACTAAATCATCTTCACCTAAATTATATTTTTGTTTGAATTTAGCAATTGTCAATCCATCTCCACCATATAAAAGGCTTGCATCATCTATGCTAACTTTACGTGGACTACCTGATCCTGCAACTTTCCAAGGAGCTGAACCATCAGTAGCCGCAACCCAAATTATCGCTTTTGATAATGCTGGAATAATATAATCTTCATATATAAATACAGCCCCACGTGTCCAAGCTGGATAAGTAAATAACTGATTATCTTGAAGAATTGCAGCATCTTGTTCTTCAAAAAACCCAAATACTATTCTATGGTTATTCAAATTATATGGTTCTGTTGTATTATTGAAAACTTCAATATAGTCCCAGGTGCTTCTATCTAGACCCATTTCTGTGATTAATAAATCAGGAGCATTTGCAATTGGTACTGTAGGCGCAGATGAAGGTACACTAGTCATATTAACACCCTGAATTGTAGTTGTAGGAATTGAAGTGCCTGTTGGATTATCATCAACATAAAATGGCATAGTTCCTGTTCCGAAAATTGTTGCAAGTGAGAGTTGATGGGTTCCTAACGCAAGGTTTTCATCTTGTAACGCTTGGCCTTTTACCTTTAACTCATTATTAACAATTGTATAATCAGTACCATATGTTAAAGTGCTATCATTTATTTTAACCGTTAATCCTGCTCCTGTAGTACTATCATAACTTGCACCATGTAAATCAATGGTAGCTACTAGACCTGTTGTATCTGAAACTGCTCCTGGCATCCAGTGATATAATGTTCCAGTTAATTTAGGAGCTGATGCAGAATAAACTTTAACTACATCTGTGCCAGACATATATTTTAAATATGCTTTAAAGTCGGTTTTTCCATTATCTAAAAATGACATTAAAAACTCATTTGTTTCTGCGTTAATGACATTCGATTGAACTACATGAACTGTACCTGATTTAGTATATTCAAAACCGAATTCTAAAACATCTGCATCAGGAGATATTTTACCAATGTATGATACATAACCCTCTCTTAAACTAAATGGTCCTCTTAAAGTTACGTAAGGATTACTTTGAGTTACATCTCCTGCATAAGCAGTAATATCTATGTTTCCAAAAACCGCAAACTTAATTGGTGAACCACAGCCTAAAACATTTCCGTGTTCATCTTTCCATACAGGATTAGTTAATTCAGTTGTTGCCTCAACAACTTCGTTTAATGCAGCAGATTGAGAAGCTCCATTAATTTTTACTGTGTAAGATAATGCATCTTTAGTATATCTTGCCACAAAGTACTCATGCGCATTAGGGTTTGTTGGTATCTTTGTTGGTACTCCTTCTTCATAATTAGCCATAGGAACCCAACCTACAAATGTAGTTTTGGGTTTAAAAGGATCTGCCGGTGGCACCAATGTTTCATCTGTAATTGCATATTGTGTCTTTAAAACTTGTAAATTAGTATCTAAAAATACTACCGCATGTTTAGTAGAACTTACATAGTAAGCTTTCATGTGTAGTTTCGAAGTTACTCGCACAGTTGGTCTTTCCGGAAGATCTTTTAATATTGCACCATTAATAGTCCAATATAGGAAAGTTCCATCTATTGTTTGAGCATCAGGAGTAAATTTTCCTCCCACTGCAAGTGTAAGGGGTTCTTCTGCAACAACTTCTTCACCATCCAAATAATAAGCAATTTTTGCATCAGAGTTTTCAGGAGTTGCTTTTAATGCACTTTGAAAACCTAAAAACGAAAGAATCCCCATAAAAAGAATAAATAATTTAAACTTTCTCATAGTTACTCACCCCAAATTTCTTCTGAACCTAAGGTTCCAAAGAAGCTCCGTGCATTTGCACTTTGTGCAATCGCTTCTTCGATCTCAAACTTAACCACTTCTAGTTTAGGTGGTTCATAAACAATTTCTTTCTTTTGCATGTTTTTCCTCCCTTATTTGCATTTGAATATGTTTTTTATTTAATTAGGAGCCAAGAGCAATTGCCCTTGAACACCTTATTTTTATTCTTCTGGTTCAGTTTCTAAAAAATTAAACCAAGTTGTTCTACCAATAGTTGTATAACCTGAATTAACATAACGTGTTGGATAGGCTGGATTTTCTGGCACTATAATATCTTTATCCATCATTGTTGCGGAAACTGCTGGCGCTAAGCCTGCTAATTTTAAGCCAACTAACATAGCGTTTTGTCCTTGATAAAACTCAGCATATAATGATACTTCATCTCTTTGAACAAATCTCATTAGTCCTGGCATTTCCGCTGATGGAACAGTATATTCTAGTGAAACAGTTCCCCATTTATTATTTTCAATCACATCTCCAACTTTCGATAATTTTGGATAAAAATGCGCCGCAACAACCGCGTTTGCTACTGATTTCCACATTTCTAAATACTTAGGAGCATTTAACCCTGAATCACTAATGTTATATAAATCTAGTTCATTAGTTCCTTTGGTTGAATATCCTACTAACTCATGTGACTCATTATAAAACACTCTTCTAATATACAATGCATCAATTGATTCACGTTTACCATGAACTTTTATTTTTGTTTTGTCTAAAACACCATCAACAAAGACATCTTCTTCTTTATTTTCAACTCCAAATTCCCACTTGAAGTAAGTTGCACCAGCTGGAACTGTTGTATCTCCATCTGGAATACTATGAACTTTATCAACATCAATTTTTAAAATTTGAATCATTCTATTATCAACCATTGAATTACTAATCCAGCAATAATTATTTTCTTCTTTATAGTTTTTATTTACTGGTGAACCAAATCCAGTAGTTGAATTATAAACGTGTGGATTATTAAATAATGTATAATTGAGCCTTACAAAAAATACTAGCGTTTCTTCTGGTAAGTTATAACGATTTTTAAATTTGGCTTCATTTATTTGATCTTCTCCTAGACCATATAATAGCTTTTCATTAGAAACATAAACTTCATGGGTTAGAGTTGGATTGCCAGTAATCGCTTTTGCTTTCCAAGGAACACCGCTTGGAACCCAAATATAAGCACTAGATAATGCTGGAATTATAAAATCTTTATAGATAAATGTTGAACTTCTAGCACTGTTGGAAATATGCATTAGACCATATTCTTGTAGTAATGGTTGATTATCAGTATTACCATAAATAATGTAATGATTCTTTAAATTATATGGTTCTACTGTATTATTAAAGACTTCAATATAATCATAAACGCCTCTATCTAACCCTAATTCAGTAATCAATAAATCCGGAGCACCAGCGATTGGTGCTGTAGGTATGTAAGCAGCAACACCATTCATATCAACACCCTTAATTGTTTTTGTTGGAATTGATGTGCCCACCGGATTATCAACAACATGAAATTCCATGCTTGAAGTTCCATAATTTGATGTTAGTGTTAGTTCATAATCACCTAATTCAAGATTTGCATCATGTAATGTTTGACCAAAAACTATTAGTTCATTATTAGTAATTTCATAGTCAACAATATAGTCTAAAATTTTTTCACCTATTTTAGCTACTAATCCTGCTCCTGTAAATTCATCAAAAGTTGCGCCAAATAAGTTAACATCAGCCTTTAAGCCAGTATCATCTGCCTTTGCTCCTGGCATCCAGTGATATAATGTCGCATTTAATTCAGGTGCTAAATTTCCAAAACTAATTGTTACAATAATATTTTTTGTCATCTTAATTCTAAGTTTATTATTGGCAACTTCAGCCTTTTTCTCGATGCCATCAACCTTTATTGATTCTAGTTTTTTCCCTTCTGGAACTACAATTGTCAATTCTACATTAGTGTTTTCTAAAATTTTCGTATTATCACTTTGATCAGATGTAACTCCATCTGGTAGTGTTAATGAGTAATATGTAGGTGGTAAATCTTCAAAAACAACTGTTACAATAATATCTTTAGTCATTTTAATTGTAAGTTTATTATTGGCAACTTCAGCCTTTTTCTCGATGCCATCAACTTTTAGTGATTCCAGTTTTTTTCCATCTGGAACTACAATTGTCAATATTACATTAGTGTCTTTTAAAATTTTTGTATTATCACTTTGATCAGATGTAACACCATCTGGTAGCGTTAATGAGTAATATGCAAGTGGTAAATCTTCAAAAACAACTGTTACTGTAATATCTTTAGTCATTTTAATAGTAAGTTTATTTGCGACAACTTCATCTTTTTTCTCTATGTCATCTACCTTTATTGAACATAACTTTTTCCCTTCTGGAACTACAATTGTCAGTACCACATTGGTGTTTTCTAAAATTTTCGTATTATCAGTTTGATCGGATAGAACTCCAACTGGTAGTGTTAATGCATAAAAGACATCCTCAATTGTTATCTCTTCAAAACTAACTGTTACTGTAATATCTTTTGTCATTTTAACTGTAAGTTTATTTGCAACGACTTCAGTTTTCTTTTCTACACCATCAACCTTTATTGATTCTAGTTTTTTTCCTTCTGGAACTACAATTGTCAGTACCACATTGGTGTTTTCTAAGATTTTTGTATTATCAGTTTGATTGGATAGAACTCCAACTGGTAGTGTTAATGCATAAAAGACATCCTCAATTGTTATCTCTTCAAAACTAACTGTTACTGTAATATCTTTTGTCATTTTAAC
>JAAZKC010000006.1 GCA_012800005.1 Acholeplasmataceae bacterium
ATCTGAGCGAATAACTAAAATCTTTTGTTCTATTAAAGACATCTCAACGCGGCCCTCTAGCTTTCTTGTAATATCGATTAAATATCTTCCTGGAACAACTATTCTTCCTGGCGACAACACTTCTAAACTAGAGTCGCTAATAACTGTTTGAATCGCAATATCAGTATTACTTGATGTAAAAATAATGTGGTCATCAAAAACCTCTAACTTAATACCGTTAAGTATTGGCAGTGGTGTTTTTTGTGGTAATCCTCTTTGAATAATGTTTATTGCATCTAATAAAACATCTTGATTAATATTGAATATCATAAATTTTCTCCTTTTTTATTTATTTTTAATTTAAAATTATTGTTATAAAGGTGTGTGTGTTTGTGGATAACCTAATAAAACACTTTTACTATCACATTTATTATATCACATATCCACAAATAAATCACATCTAAAACTCACTTATCTAGCTTTCTTAAAATGTGTTCAATCGCTAGGTTTAATTCTTTATCGTGTTTTCTTTGGTTTGCTATTTTATCAACGGCATTTAAAACCGTTGAATGGTCTCTATCTCCAAAAAAACTTCCTATAGTTTTGTAAGGCAAATCATATGTTTCTTTAATAAGATACATTGCAATATGGCGCGGTAATGTGTAGATTGATTTTCTACTTGTTCCAATTAAATCGTGAACAGATATATGATAATATTCAGCAACAACACTTTGAATTTTATCATAATTATTTTCACTCAATTGATCTGTTTTTTTCTTCGTTCGGATTAATGTTTCTAAAGCTTCTTCTGCTTTAGCAATAGTTATTGGTGAGTTATTAATTAAACAAAAATGAACAACTCTATTCAAAGCACCTTCTAATTCACGAATGTTTGTGGTGAAATAAGTAGCGATAAATTCTAAAACATCAATACCAACATCATTCATTTCCGGTGGAGCAATAGTTTCAAATTTTCTTTTTAAAATAGCAACTCTATGCTCCAAATCAGGCACTCCGATATCAACCACCAAACCTTGTTGAAACCTACTTTTTAATCTATCCATCATATTAAGTTCATTTGCGGGTTTATCTGAAGTAATAACAATTTGTTTATTTCTTTCAACTAGATGATCAAAAACTTTAAAAAATTCTGTTTGAGTATTTCCTTTATTTCCAGATAACTGTTGAATATCATCAACTAATAAGATATCGACATTTTTAAATTTTTCGTTAAAAACATCCATTTCTTTATTTCTAACTTTTGATACATATGTTTCCAAAAATTCAGATGCTTTTACGTATAAAACACGCGAGGCAATGTTGTTATCAAAAATATAGTTACCTATTGCCTGCATTAAGTGTGTTTTTCCTAAACCCACATCACCAAAAATATACAACGGATTAACAACGGCCCCGGGTTGGTCAGCAACTTTTACAGCCATTTGAAAGGCGAATCTGTTTGACTGACCAATAACGAAGTTTTGAAATGTCAATGTTGAGTTTAATCCACTTCTATATCTTTTTTCATCTTGACTTTCTTGACTTTTCTGTTGAAGAATTTTAATATCTTTATCTAAATCCTCTTGTAAAACAAATTTAAATGCTATTAATTCTTTCTTATATAAAGATTGAGCTAAACTATTAATTTTTGGTAAATACAAGCGGTTGATTCTACTTTGAACATATAAAGATGGAGCAACAACATATAAATAATTATCAGAAACTTTTTGAACGCTCGACAAAGTATTGAATAATTCATTGTAAATTTCATCTTCTAAATGTTCATGAAGATTATCAAGTATTTGATTCCACAGCTCTTGATATTCTTGCATTTTTTCACCTCCCGTATTCGTATGAATATAATATCATGTATAAATAAAAAAAAAAGAAAAATTTAGCCACAAAAAATGTGGATAACTTTAATAAAAAAGAAAAATATTTTTTTTGAGTGTGGATTATTTATATCAAAATAATGGCTTAACTACCTGTTTTCATTAGTTTTCAAAGATATCCACAATAACACATCTATGTGGATAACTTATCCACAAAACTATCAAAAATCTTTACTTTTAGAAAATAATGATGAAAAAAGGTTTTTCCATTTGACTTTTAATAAGTCGTTCTATATAATTATTAGGAGCACGATTTCGTAAAGAGAAAGGTGGTTTAATTATGAAAAGAACATATCAGCCAAGTAAAATCAAACATGCCAGAAGACACGGTTTTAGAGCACGTATGAAAACAAAAGATGGCAGAAAAATATTATCTAGACGCAGACAAAAAGGCCGTGTAAGGCTGTCTGCATAAAAAGAATTAATTTTATGATAACCTAAACGACCCGAATAAAATTATTAATTTATAGTTTTTGATGGTCGTTTTATTTTCGGATTATGGAAAAAAAATATCGAGTAAAAAAGAAAAACGAGATCGATGCAATAATTCGCGAGAAAAAAAGTAAGGGAAACAAGTTCTTTGTTATTTATAACAAAGAAACAAATAATAAATATCCCAGATTCGCTATTTCAATAGGTAAGAAATATGGTATTTCAGTTAAGAGAAATAAAATAAAAAGGCAAATAAGGCATGCATTAAGGCAAATTGAATGTATACGTATCAAAGATTATGTAATAGTCGTTAGACCTAGTGCAGCTACTCTTTCTTACCAAGAAATTGAAAAAAATATAAAAAATTTAATAAATAAAAAAGAAACGGAGACAGAAAAATGAAAAAAAGAAAAAACATAGCTCTCGTTATGGTGGTTATGTTTACACTGCTTTTTCTATTAACAGGATGTAGTGGAGATATTAGTAGACCAATTACAACAAATCCCAAAATAGCAAACTGGTTCGATTGGATTTTAGTTATTCCTGTTGGTTGGGTTATGCAACTTATTGCTGGTTGGTTTAATAATAGCTTTGCGGCAGGGATTATTTTTACAACAATAATTATTAGAACTGCTGCATGGCCAATATATGCAAAAAGTAACGACTTAAGCATTAAAATGGCTGTAGCTCAGCCAGATATCCAAAGAGTTCAAGCAAAATATGCAAACAGACAAGACAGAGAATCTCAACAAAGAATGCAAATGGAACTCCAACAAGTTTATAAAAAACATAACATAAATTTGTTAGGATGCTTCATGCCGCTAATTCAAATGCCTATATTTATTGCAGTTTACCAAACTGTCCAAAGAATATGGATAAAATCAAAAACAATAGGTGATGTTGAAGTTACTGGTTTATGGGCACACAAAGTAGCAAACATGAAATTTTTAGGTGTTGATCTTGCAAGTTCTGGGAATATACAATATCTATTTAACGGATTTAAAGATGGAGATTGGAAAGGTTGGATTTTAGCACTTATAGTCGCAGGAACAAACCTTTTACTTAACTGGTTATCTATGCGAAAACCATCGTATCAAAAAGATACACATAAGCATGGAACTGCCGGTCAACAAGCAGAACAAAGTCAACAAATGATGAAATATATGCAAATATTTATGATTATCATGATGTTCATGATTGCTTTATCTAGTAATGCTCTTGCTCTATATTGGATTGTAGGTAATACATATTCAATTGGACAAAATTTAATTAATAGAAAAATTAACGAGAAAAAATATTACAAAATGAAAAACAAAGATTTGGTGGTGACTAGTGATGACAAAAAGAATAGAGTTTGATGCTAAAACACTTAAAGAAGCTGAAGATTACGCACAAAAAGAATTAAATGCACCATTAGAGCGTATTAAAATCAATGTATTAAAAGAGAAGAAAGGTATCCTTGGAATAGGTTCTTCAACAACATATGAAGCGATTTTAGAGATTAATCTTGCTTTCGAAGGAAAAAAATATTTAGAAACATTATTTGGTGATTTAGAAATAGAAGTAATTACAGAGTTTAGAACATTAGATGACGGTAAAGCAATACATTATCATGTTCAGAGCGACAATAATGCGATATTAATAGGTTACGAAGGAAGAACTTTAAATGCTTTTCAAACTTTGTTGAGAACGTACATAGGAAAACTTTCTCAAAATTTTGTTAGAGTGACATTAGATGTTGGTGGATACAAAGAAAGTAGAAAAAGACAATTAGAAATACTCGCAACAAAAACAGCAAAAGAGGTAGCTTTTACAGGTATTGAAGCAAAACTTTCACCAATGAACTCGTATGAAAGACGTATTATACATACTAAATTAGCAGAATGGCGTGATGTTTATACAGAATCTGAAGGTGAGGGTAACGAAAGAGCGATAATAATAAAACCAAAATACAAATAGGACGTTAATCGTCCTTTTTTCTTACACTAACAGTTTACTAAAAACAACACCAATGATATAATAAAGATATGAAAAAAATAATAAAATTTATTGTCGTCTTATTTATAGGCCTTTTAACTTTTCTTACTGGACAAACAATGGCCGAACACATAAAAATAAAACAAAAAGTTAAAAACTTTACAAATTTAGGAATATTACAAGACGATATAAGCACTGATAAAATTAAATTTTACAAAGTTTCACGTGAAACATATTACCCAAATGAATATAAAAGAGATGCTTTTTATAATAACTCTTTAGTTGATCCTGGTGTTGAAGGGGATATAATGTTAACCCAACAAGCTCCATATCCAACATTGCCGGGTATTTATGAGTTTGTGACTTTTTATTTTGGCGGCCACGCCGCTTATATAGGTCCAAACAACACTGTTTATGATATTGCTGGATACCCATCAATAGGGGAAACTTTTATAGGTGTTTACTTTAAAGGAGGTAGAGATACGGTTGTTTCTACTAGTTATAATTATTGGTTAGACCCTACATACAATGATGAAGATGATGCGAATTATAAATATTTTGGAAATTATTATAGAAAAGAATTTTTTGGAATAAGAATTAAAGGTGTTACAAAAGAAGAGGTTGCAAGAGTAACTGAGTATATGGAACACCTTGATGAAATAAAAGCGCAATACAATTTTCAATATATATTTAATAAAAAAGATAGGTATTACTGTACGGACATGGTGGAGCGTGCTTATAATTCCATCACTAATAGTGATGGAAAACCTAAATATAACTTAAATAACGATTGGGTTGTTGTTACGGTTAATGATTTGTTGTTGTCAAATGATACTTATCTTTCTTTTTATGTGAAAACGGATAAAAACGATGTGAAACACATCTATTATATCGATTAAATAAAGTTGTCTTATATTTAGGCAACTTTTTAAATGTTTAAACATATAAATTTTCTTTACTTTAAAAAGTACAATTGTTTATATACTTTCTTAAGTGTTTAAATAAACCTTTTTAAAACAAAAAAATGTGTTTTTAGTTTTGTAAAAAGAAACTCTTTGCTTGCGCTATCGAAAACAAACTAATAATTTGTTATAATTAGTATTAGGGATAACTCCTTTAATAAAAAAATGAAAGACGGTGAAAGGTGCTTTACCTAAAAATTATGAAAGTAATGTTATATCATAAAAAACAAAATTTTATTAAAACATCTGGAATTGGAAGAGCATATAGACAACAAGCGGAAGCACTAAAATTAAATGACATCACTTTAGTAAATACTTTAGATGAGTGTGATGTTGTTCATTATAATACTGTGTTTAGCGATTCTTATAGATCGCTTAAAAAAGCCAAAAAAAGAGGTGTTCCTGTTGTGGTGCATGCACACTCAACAAAGGAAGATTATTTAAGTTCTTTTAATTTCGCAAATATTACTAAAGGGTGGTTTTACAAAAGAATGTATAAAATGTATTCTAATGCAGATGTAATAATTACTCCTTCAGAATATTCAAAATCTTTAATTGAGGGTTATGGGTGGACAAATTGTAATATTCATCCAATATCTAACGGTTTAATTGTAAAAGAATATGAAAAATCAGAAGAAAAAGAACAACAATTTTTAAATTATTTTGGTTTAAAAAAAGGAGAAAAAGTTATTATTGGTATAGGGCTTTTATTTGTAAGAAAGGGACTTCCGGATTTTATTGAGATTGCGAGAAGTTTTCCAAAAATAACGTTTATTTGGTTTGGACATCTAAATAAACATGCCCAAACAAAAGTGATAAAAAAAGCGATTAAAAATAAACCAAACAATGTAAAAATGCCAGGATATATTAGTGGGGACATTATTAAAGGAGCGTTAACTTATGCAAATGCATTACTATTTCCAAGTTATGAAGAAACAGAGGGGATAGTTGTTTTAGAAGCGATGGCTTCAAAAACTCCTGTAATTGTAAGAAATATTCCCGTCTACGACCAATTTGAAGACGGGGTTAATGTTTTAAAAGCAAATAACAACAAAGAGTTTGTAGAACATGTTGAAATGGCATTAAATAACGATTTAAAAGAAATCATCAATAATGCTTATGAAGATATATTAAAGAAAGATTTAAAATATATAGGAGCACAAATTAAAAAGGTTTATGAAGAGGTTATTGAAAGTAAAAAGTAAAATGGAAACAGTAAAAGAAATAAAAAGAAACTTAGAAAAATATAGTGATAAAAAAGTTAAAATAGCTGGTTGGGTTCGTACAAACAGAGCACAAAAAGAATTTGGTTTTTTATCTATTAATGATGGAACAACTTTAAATGTTATTCAAGTTGTTTATGAGAGTGCACTTGATAATTTTAAAGATATTCAAAAAATATCAGTAGGTTCAAGTGTTGAGGTTGAGGGTATTTTAGTATTAACACCGACAATGAAACAACCTTTTGAAATTAAGGCGACAAAAGTGATTTTACTTGGTGATGCAGATGAAACATATCCAATTCAACCTAAAAGACACACAAGAGAGTTTTTAAGAGAAAATGCTCATTTAAGAATGCGTACAAATCTTTTTAATGCTGTTTTTAGAGTTAGAAGTGTTGCGGCTTTTAGCATTCATAAATTTTTTCAAGAAAAAGGTTTTGTATATGTACATACACCATTAATTACAGGGAACGATGGAGAAGGGGCAGGGCAAACTTTCACAGTTACAACACTTCCTTTAGAAAAAGTACCTAAAACAAAAGAAGGAGAGGTTGATTATAATAAGGATTTTTTTGCTAAAAAGACCAACCTTACGGTAACGGGACAATTAGAAGCAGAAGCTTATGCAACGGCTTTTAGAAATGTTTATACATTTGGTCCAACATTTAGAGCGGAAAATTCTAATACTCAAATTCATGCATCTGAGTTTTGGATGATTGAACCAGAAATGGCTTTTGCCGATTTAGAAGATATGATGGATGTTGCTGAAGAAATGGTTAAATATATTATTAAAGATGTTATGGATCAACTACCAGAAGAAATGGAACTATTTGATAAATTTGTTGAAAAAGGGCTTAAAGAAAAACTAAATAAAGTGTTAAATTCTAATTTTGCAAGAATAACGCATGAAAAAGCGATTTCCCTTTTGCAAAAAACAGAAAAAAATTTTGAAAACAAACCAGAATTTGGTGGAGATCTTGCAAGAGAACATGAGCGTTATTTAACAGACGTTCACTTCAATGGTCCTGTGTTTGTAACGGATTGGCCCAAAGATATTAAAGCGTTTTATATGAGATTAAATGAAGATAATGAAACAGTTAAAGCAGTAGATTTGTTAGTTCCTGGGTCGGGTGAGCTCATTGGCGGTTCTCAAAGAGAAGAAAGATTGGATTTATTAATTAAGAGAATGGATGAAATGAATATTCCAAAGGAAGATTTGTGGTGGTATTTAGATTTGCGTAGATACGGAACTTGTATACATTCAGGATTTGGAATGGGATTTGAAAGAATGATTATGTATTTAACTGGCATAGAAAATATAAGGGATGTTATTCCTTTTCCAAGAACACCAAGGAGCGCAGAGTTTTAAAAAAAGTAAAGATAATATTTACAATGTAAAAACAAAAAAAAATTAAAAATAAGGTTTTTATTAGTAATAGAGCCATAAAGAAAAGATATGAAATCTTTACAAATCTGTTTATCTATTTCATGGGAATAAGATGGTTTGACAATTTTTTGCTACTATTATAAAATAGTAGTGCACAAATAATGTTTTACATTATCCTTAATTGGGTGGAGTTACAAGTATATATGACGAGAAAAATAAAACATAATTTAAGAAAGGGAATAAAAAAAGTTACATTTGTAACTTTTTTATGCATAAAGAATAGGAGATATTTATGGAGATAAAACTAATTAATTTGACAAAAGTCTTCGTTGATAAGACTAAGAAAGAAACAAGGGCAGTTGACAATTTTAATATTACTATTCCTTCAGGGAAATTAGTGGGGTTATTAGGACCTTCAGGTTGTGGTAAATCAACAACTTTATTTATGATTGCAGGGTTACATGATCCAACAGATGGTAGAATTTTCTTTGGGGAAGATGATGTTACACGTTTATCACCAGATAAAAGAGGAATAGGACTAGTTTTCCAAAATTATGCTTTATATCCTCATATGACAGTAAGACAAAATATCATGTTTCCACTTGAAAATCTTCAAGTTGAAAGAAATGAAGCATTGAAAGAGACGCAAGCTATTGCAAATTTAGTAGGTATTGGTAACTTACTAGATCGTAAACCAGCACAATTATCAGGTGGTCAACAACAAAGAGTCGCTATTGCAAGAGCACTTGTGAAAAAACCAAGAGTTTTGCTTCTTGATGAACCTCTTTCAAATTTAGATGCTCGTTTAAGACTTCAAATGAGAGAAGAAATTAAACGTATTCAAAGAGAAACAGGTATTACCACAATATTTGTGACACACGACCAAGAAGAAGCAATGAGTATTAGTGATGAAATTATCATTATGAACTTTGGTGTTGAGATGCAAAAAGGAAAACCTCAAGATATTTATAATCATCCTGACAATCTTTTTGTTGCGAAATTCTTAGGTAATCCACCTATTAATACTTTTGAAGGTGAAATCAAAGGGAATTATTTATATTTTGAAGGGGAAAAATTATTCCCTAAGAAAGCTCCGAATGGTATATATCATGTAGGAATTAGACCAGAGGATTTTAAGGTTAACGATGTAAAAGAAGGTGTTAAAGTTAATACTGAAACAATGGAAGTTATTGGTAGAGATACAATGATTAGATTTAACGCAGGAGAACATCAGGTTCGTGCGTTAGTTGAATCTGAAACAGTTGTTGGCAAAAAAGAAGTATATTTAACAGTTAGAGATGATAAGATTCATTTGTTTGATTATGAAAGTGAAATAGCATTAAGAAAGATTCAAGATTTATCTCCAGAAGAGTTAGAAAAAGCTCGTGCTGAAAAACGTATTGAAAAACAAAAATTTGCTGAAGCACAAGCTATTAGAGAAGAAAAAACAAGAAAACAAAGAAGACCAAAAAAAAGTAAGAAGGAGAGCGAATAATTATGAAGACCCTTTTTGCAAAAATTAAAGTTGGTTTTGCTAAAGTTTCTTGGGTCTTTAGAAGATTAATCAACAGGGTTAAAACCGCAGTCAGAAACGTTTGTTCAAAAATATGGGTGTTTGTCTCATGCAAAGATAAACGTCTTGCAAAAGAACGCGTTAGACTAGATTACTTGAAAGACTATTTAGGGTTTGAAGATTATAATTTAGATGTTCGTTTTGATATTAATTTAAATGAATTAAGAGAAAAGCTTGGAACGCTAAATCAACAATCTAAGGAATCGGAAACACAAAGAAAAAAATATGTTGATTCTTTACAAGGGACAAAGGAACACCAAGAATATTTAGCATCATATGAAAAAGGAATTAATAGACTTAAAACAATTGATCAAAAGAGGCTATTAATCGCGGTTCAATATGAGAAAGAATTAAGGCTGCTTCAAGAAAAAACCAATAAAGAGATTAATAAGATTTCTTATGCAACAAGCAGTTTTAATGATGAAATATTAGAAGTTCAAGAAAGACATAGACAAGAAAAAGAAGCACTTAGAATTGAATATAATAAAATGTCACATCAAATATTCCTTGATAGTGAAAAACCAAGTCATAAAAAGGAAGTTGAAGAAGCGCTTTATCATTATGAAATAAGAAAAGCTCATAAGAGTTTACCAACTGAAAGAACTGTATTAGAGAAAAGAGAGAAGTTTGTTAAAGCAGTAAAGAGTATTTTACAAGCAACACTTTATCTTGCTCCAGTAATGATATTACTTGCAATATTCTCGTTTTATCCAATCATTAACTCATTTAGATTATCAGTTTATCAAGGATATAGTGAAATAGATGGCAGTATTGCTGGTTATACTTTATTTGGGAACTTTATTAACGTATTAAAAGATGCCAATTTTATTGTTCCATCGTCACACACAGGTTCAAGTGCATTAATTAATACAGTTGTAATTGTGGCTTTATCTGTACCGCTCACAATTATTATTGGACTTGCAATCGCGGTTGGACTTAATTCAATTAAACCACTTAAAGGGGTGTTACAAACAATATTCTTTCTACCTTATGTTACAAACTCATTAGCATTAGGATTAGTATTTGCCTATATCTTTAGAAATGATGGAGGATTGTTTAACCAATTCTTAGCAACATTTGGTATTGATGGAGGAGCTTGGGTTGGTGTAGGAGCAAGCTATTGGAAAGCGATGTTTGTGATGATAGTATTTAGTGTTTGGAATGGTCTTGCATTTAAAATTATGGTTTTCTTAAGTGCAATTCAAGGCATTGACAAACAATATTATCAAGCCGCATCAATTGATGCTACCCCAAGATTCAAACAGTTTAGACGCATTACAGTTCCTTTAATTTCACCAACGATTTTATATGTTGTGATAACCTCGGTAATTGGCGGATTTAAGACATATACCTCAGTTATTGCGTTATTTGGACAATCGGGTGCACCTAGGGGAGCAACGTATAACTTAAAGACAATAGTATTCTATATTTATGACTTTTTTGAAGTAACAGGAAAATTAAGTGAAGCCGCTGCTGCTTCGATTATCTTGTTTGCGCTAATTCTACTTATGACATTAGTTCAAATGCAAGTGTCGAAGAAACGCGTCCACTATTAATGAGGTGAGTTTATGGAAAATAAAAATTATAAAAAGCCACAAACATTAGGATTAATTAGACGCCTTTCATTAGTAGGGATTGGTATTGATTTATTATTAATGTTAATATATGCAGCGATAGTTTCAATTTTATTTATGACAATTCAAGTTCCAAAAGAAAGTATCGATCTTGAAATTCCAGAAGCAACACTTAAGTATTCTTATATTATTTTTGGAAAAACATATTCTGCGGCCACAATAAATACTTTAATTAGTGTATTAGTTGTATTTATTATCATTGGCGTTACTACGTTGGTATTTTCAGTAAAACATCATAGAAGTTTAGAACATTATGATTATCATCGCTGGGAAGGCGGAAATAGAATGATACATGCCCTTTTAAGTTTATTAACTTTAAACTTTGTATCATTTGGACTTAAACTGTTAATAGCGCATTATGTATTTGAGTATTCCGAAGGTGTTTCTTTTGTTGGGATGTGGAAAAAGTTAAGAGCTGAAAGACAAGAGAAAAAAGAACGCGATAAACAATATGAACACGAAAAAAGAACTCCAGAAGAAATAGAGATTCGTAAACGCGTTAGAAGACAAACATGGTTAAAAATATTACGTTACACACTAACATATGTGTTCTTAATCTTGTTTGCGGTATTTATTTTAATTCCGTTCTATTGGATGATTTTAACAAGTTTAAAAACTTTCCAAGAAGCGAGAAGCAATAATCCTAGATTTTGGGTTCCATTTTCAGAATTACAGTGGGTAAATATTAAATTCGTTATTGAACAACTTGATTTTGGTTTATACATTAAAAACACATTAATTGTTGCGGTATTGTCAACCGCAGGAACAATTGTTACAACAGTTTTAGCAGCTTTCGCTTTTGCGAGAATTGACTTTAAAGGTAGAGAAGCATTATTTTCATTACTATTAATGACAATGATGATTCCTGGTGAAATATATATGATTACTAACTTTATTACGGTATCTAATAACCCTTCTGGATTTGGTTGGATTGGAACGGGTGTTGATAATCCAGTAGGATATTTCTCAACAATGATATTACCGTTTATGACTAGTGTATTCTATATATTCTTCTTAAGACAAACATTTAAACAAGTTCCAGATGCACTCTACAGAGCTGCAAAAGTAGATGGTTGTAGTGATTTTAAATTCTTAACAAGAGTAATGTTACCAATTGGAGGACCTACGATCTTCACAATTACAATTTTAAGTATTTTAGGGTCATGGAACGCATTTGTGTGGCCAAGATTAATCACTAGAGTTGAACCTACTATTGGAAGTAAATATTGGCTAATCTCTGTTGCCTTAAGGGAAGAATCATTCGTATTAGATAAAGGTGGCGGAGTAGCTGAAACTATGTTTAACTTACAGATTGCGGCGAGCGCAATCGTAACTGTACCATTAATCATTGTATTTTTAATATTCAGAAAATATATCATAAGAGGAGTCGGAAGTGCCGGCACTAAAGGATAAAGAGAAAGAGGAGGGAAAACCTTATATGAAAAGAATATTAACAATTTTCACACTTTTTGCAAGTTTAGTGTTACTTGTAGCATGTAACACTAAAGTTAGAAACACAGCACCAGAATTAAGAGGAGTTGTAACATCACACAAAGTAAATGTTGGGGATTCATTTGATCCATTAGCAGGAATCACAGCTTATGACAAAGAAGATGGGGATATTACAAAAAATATAACATCAACATTTAATCCAACATGGCTTCAAGAAGCAGGCTCATATACGTTTAGCGTTGAAGTATCTGATAAAGAAGGAGAAAAAGCTACGGCAACAATCACGTTAGTAGTAGGTAGAGTATCAGCAATTAGAATAATTGCTCCAGACGCACTTACATACTATATTGGTTCTAAAGAATTTAATCCGTTAGAAGAGGTTAGAGCTTATGATGAACTTACTGGTGAGTCAGTCGAAGTAACAGTAACAGATGAAGACTATGTAACACACATTGCATCTCGTGGAACATATACAGTTACTGCTGAAGATGAAACAGGAGCTAAAGCAGTTAAAACAATTTCTTTAACGGTTAAAGAAATGGATTATACCATTCCTAATACATTACCTAAAGGCGAGCAAATTGAAATTACTTTATGGCATTCAAATGGTTCAACTATTGAAACAGCTATTCAAGGTTATGCGGAAGACTTTGTAGCATTAATGGCGGCCCAAGGTTATAACATTAAAATAAACATTGTTAAAAATGGTTCTAACTATGATGAACTTAGAACAAACGTTGTTAACGCATTAAAAGGTGGAGAACTACCTAACATTGTTCAAAACTATCCTGATCACGTTGTTGAATATCATGCAAATAATGCAATTATTTCACTTAATCCGTATATTCATCACCCAATTCATGGATATAATGCAAATAATCCAAAAGAAGCGTTTACAGGTATTGTTGAGAATTATAGAGAAGAACAAAGACGTACAAACTTATATGGTGACTATTTATCATTACCATTTAATAAATCTACAGAAGTTGTAGTTTATAATAAAGACGTATTTGATCATGTTCTTGCAGGAAGACCTTTCCCTAAAACATGGCAAGATTTATTTGCATTAGCACCAGATCTTATTGCGATGAAAGATCAAATTGTTGCTGATGTTGCTCAAAGATGGCAAGCAGCAGGAACACCACTTACTGCAGATGAACAACAAGTAATTAAAGATAAGTTTACACCATTTACATATGATTCTAGTGCTAACGCATTTATTACATTAACTAGACAATTTGGTGGAACATATACCTCTAGATTAGCTGACGGTAAAGGATCTCTTGATTTCCAAAATGATATTACAAAAGAAATGTTAACCTTTTTCGGTGAAAATAGAGATATCTTTACAGTTCCTGGTAAATGGGATGCCAACTATGCAAGTGACGTATTTAAAAAAGGAAATACATTAGTTGCGATTGGTTCAACAGCTGGTGTTAGGTATAACACACCAACTGAAAAAGGAACAAAGATCTTTAACGTAGGTGTTGCTCCTATGTTGTATGATAAGGATTCACCCGCTAGTAGAGCAGTTATCCAACAAGGAACTAATATGTCTTTAACCACAAAAGGAACAGATGTTGAAAAATTAGCATCTTGGTATTTCTTAAAATATTTAACTAGTCACGATGTTCAAAGAGAATTTGGAATAGTTACTGGCTATTCACCAATTAGAACATCTGTTTATACAGATCCATTATATGAAGAATATTTAGCGAATGCTGATAAAGAGATTTTAGGCTCAAACGTTGAAATGGGGTTAACGCAAACAGAGTTTGTTAACTTATATCAACTAAAAGTAAAAGCTATGGCAAATAAAGTTGCAATGAAACAAACACAGTATCAATATTTTGATATTCCATTTATTGGTTCATCTAAAACAAGAGAAGCGGTTGGAATAGCATTCGATAGAGTTATTTTAGCTGCTCCAGGAGCTAATTTAGATACAGAAATCAAAAACGCACTACAGTATGCGATTGATGAAGCAAATAAAGTTGTTAAATAATGATATAGGAGGTATCTATGAAACAATTTAAAAAAATATTTGTAGCACTACTTTTAGTGCTAGGACTTGGGTTAGCAAGTTGTAAAAAAGACACAACACTTGCTGATGCAAAAGCAGAATTAAAAATCACTTATACAGAAGGACAAAATATTACACTTCCTGCTAGTTTAGGTGATGTAGTTATTACTTGGGAATCTGACAATCCTACTGTTATTAAAGCAACAGGTGAAGTTATTCAAGGATCAGAAGCTGTAGAAGTTAAATTGACAGCTACACTTACTTATAAAGGTAAAACAGAAACAAAATATTTTACAATTAATGTTCCAAAAGGTGTTGTTCCTGGTGCTGCAAAAGCGGCTTTAGTAGCCCACTATGCAAACACCCTAGGTAGCGCAACATATAAAGTTACAGCAAATGTTGAATTAATTACTACGATTGATGGTGTTAGCGTTACTTGGAACTCAGACAACCCTGATTTCTTTAGTAATACAGGTGTAGTAACTATCCCTACATACGCACAAGGAAATCAAAGCATTTCTTTAAAAGCAACACTAGGTGATGGAACTTCTCATACATTCCGTTTTAACCTTATTGCGTTAGAAGCAACGACAGAAGAATTAATTGAAGAAGCGTTAGATTTAGTTACAACTAAACCAGCTGGTGAATTCCAAACACAAGATTTTGTTGTGATGAATACAGTTACTATTGCTGGTACAGAAGTTCCAGTTACATGGACAACAAGTGATGAAGCAGGTATGACAGCTGATGGTAAATTAGTTGTATTTTATGAACCTACTGAAAAGAATGTAACATTAACTGCTTCAATTACTTATAACGATATTACATTAACTAGAGATGTAGTATTTAAAGTTAAGAGTTCACAAAAAGAAGAAAATTTCTATGCAGCATTAATTCCTGAAAATAGAGATAAACAGGTAATGGTTGAAAAAGTAAGTTACTTTGGAAATCTTGGTACAGATGGGTTTTACATGGTTGACTCAGAAGGTTGTCTAGCTTATTTCTATGGTAAAAAACCAGCTAATGTTGTTGAAGGTCAATTATATAATGTTATTGCAAAGGTTGCAGTATACTATGGAGCTGCTCAATTTACAAACTTTACTTTTATTGAAATCGAAGGTGCGGTTAATGTAGCAGTTCCAGTAGAAGTTACAATAGCCGATATCGCAGCGTTAGATAAACCAGCTAACTCTGGCCCTTGGGCTCAACATTCATATTACACATTAAAGAATGTTAAAGTTAGAATTTCTGGAACAGGAGATTATAATACACACCTTGTTACTCCTGATTTAGCAGCTGATGCAACATTAGATGATACAAATTCAGTAATTATTTATTATAAATCTAATATTGAAGCAGTTCGCTTATTAGATGGTAAAGTTATTGATGAAATTCAATTAATTAACAATGGGTACCGCACAGATCATAAAAAATGGAATTTTAACTTCTTAGGTACAGCTGATGATATTTTAGTTACTTTAACACCAGCAGAAATCGTTGAAAATGTTAAAGCAGCTTTACAAGATTCATTGAAGAATGCTTACTACAAAGCACAAACAATCGAATTACCAACTGAAACACAAGGAGCAAGAGTTGCGTGGGTTAGTGATAATTCATTAATTAATGCTGAAACTGGTGCAGTTACAATGCCAGAAGGCGCAGCAGTTAATGTTAAATTAACAGCAACAATTACTGCGGAAGATGTTACAGAAATATTAGTACATACAGCAGCAGTTGGACCGCTCGTAGCAATGAATATCGCTGATTTTGCTGCAAAAACAGATGGATATATTGGTAAGATTACAGGTGTTGTTACAGGTATAAGCGCTAATAGAGTATATATGATTGAAGATACAACAGGCGGCATTGCAATTTATTCAAGCACAGCGTTAGAAGTTGGCAAACAAGTTACAATTGTTGGTGCGAAAACAACACATAGAGGGTTACATCAAATTAATAAAGCCTCAGATGTTGATATAGTTACAGAAGCGGGAGTAGCGCCTCCAGTGGTTGAACTTCCAAACACAGTTGCGTTAACTGCAGAAGGGTTATTACCATATCAAAGTAGAAGATTAACAATTAGTGGTGAATTTACGATTACTAATAAAGAAGTTGATAAATTTGATAACGTAACACTTACATTAAAACGCGGTGAAGAAATAGTTACACTTAAGTGGGATAGCCGTGTATCAATTTCAGATGCAGCTAAAGCACATATTAACGGTTTAACGGTTGAACAAAAAGTTAAATTAGTAGGAGCTCTATTAGGGTGGAACAACGGTCCATTATTTGGTTATGATAATGAATCACAACTTGAAGTAATTGCGGCAGCAAATCCACTTGATCAAGCAAATGAGGTGTTAGCAGCATTAACAGTTCCAGAAACAATTACTGATGCAACAGCACTTAATTTACCTACTTCGGGTAATTACGAAGCGGTTATCGCTTGGGTTTCTTCACATCCTGAAGTTATTGCAGTAGACGGAACAGTAGTACTACCTACTGAAAACATGACAGTTACTTTGACAGCAACTGTCACTGTTGGTGAAGCGGTTGTATCAAATTCGTTTGATGTTCGCATTAAAGTTGTAGATGGAACAGAAATTATAGAAACATACGCATTAGAAACAGACGCGTCTCTTGAAATCACTGGTGTTGTAATTGCAATAGATGGAACAAAACTTTACGTTCAAGATGAAACAGCAGCAATTTATGTTTATAACCCAACAACAAATACTGCAGTTGTTGGTGATAAAGTAAAAGTTGTGGGTGTTAAAGGGAATTTTAGAGGGTTACATCAAGTAGCTAAAGATGCAACAGTTGAAGTTTTATCAAGTGGAAATTCACTTCCAGAACCAACAACAATTGCAGCAGTTACAGACTTAGTTGAAACATTACAGTCACAAAGAATTAATATGAATGATTTAACAGTTGTAAGTGTTAGTGGACAAAACTTAATAGTAACTGATGGAACAACTGAAATAACCGTACGCTCAAATGCTAAAACGGGTGAAGTATATGATCATTTACAAACAGCAGTAGCAGGTCAAAAAGCTAATATTAAAGGTATGTTGTTAGGTTGGTACAACTCGGCACAGTTTATTATTCTTTCAATTGCTGAATTAGAACTATTGGAAATGACTGATGAACAAAAAGTTGATGCAGATATGGCAGAAACTACATTAGCGGCAAGCGCTGGTCCAGAAAATTTAACTTTACCAACAACAGGCGCACATGGTTCAGCAATTACTTGGGAATCGAGTAATGCAGCAATCATTGGTAATGACGGTGTTATTGTTAATCAACCAGAAACAGATACAGAAGTAATATTCACAGGAACTTTCGTGTTAAATGCAGTTACAAAAGCTAAAGAATATACAGTATTAATAAATGGTAGTAGCGCTCCAGCAGGAGAAACTTTCACAGAAACATTTGAGGCATCAACAGCAACTGCGTCTTATGGCGATGGTTCGTTTGTCGGTGTAAATGGTGTTACTTGGACATTTGTACATTCGAGAGATGAAGGTGATTATGCAATTACTGGTGCTGGAATAATGTTAAGACGTGCCGATGAACCATCATCGTTATCAGCAACGTTTACTAATGGTGTTAAGAGTTTTTCATTTGAAATTAGAAAAGCATTTACTGGTGCATCGGATAGAAAATATAAAGTAGATGTAACTCATAACGGTGTTACAACAACTTATGATGTTCCTGTTTTCGGTTCAGGTTCAGGAGAACAAACGGATGTAATTACATTTACACAAGAGCTTAATTTATCTGGAGAAGTAACTATTAAGATTTATGCTAGTGGTTCTAAAGGGAACCAACAAGCAACAGTTGATAATTTTACGTGGACAACAAAACCTTAATAGACAAACAGTTATAAATGGCTTTATAAAAACATTTTATAGAAAAATTAATGTTTTTAAAAAACAACTAGTTTGATATAAAAAAAGGAAAAAGGGTGACTCAAAAAGTAGAGCTACCCTTTTTTCATATAAACACGTTTATATGAATTATTGAAATATAAGTAATGATGTGTTATAATTTTCTTGAATAATAATAACGAGGTGTTTTATGAAGAAATTAATGTCGATAGTAATTATATTTTTATTAGGTTTATTTACTATAAAAGGAGTTGAAGCTGCAGATGCTCCTGTTTCAATTGGTCATGCTATTATTAGTGTGAATTATGATTTGCCAGTATATTTTGTGAAAGGAAACGAGAACCTTCAAGGCGATAAAGCGGTTCAATATTTTAAGAACTATTTTTCAATTCGCGATCAACGCAAAGATGTTGAAGTTAAAGAAGAATATTTAAATATTGGTACATTCGATATTAATGTGGTTGGAGAATATGAGATTAAATTAAGTTTTGTTGGGCGAAGTACTTTAAGAGTATCAGAGATAATAACTGTTTATGTCATTGAGGAAGATACATTAGCACCAGAGGTTTATATTTTGAGAGATAACATTAATTATAATGTCACTAAGCCAGTACCTAAAAACGAAAAAGAAAGCGAAGAAGAAAGAGTTCGTAAATTCATTAAATCATTAAATTTAACTGTAAGAGACAATGTTGATGGTTTAATTGAATTAACAGAAGAACACTTTACAGGGGTTGCGGAAATTGATTCAACAAATCTTAATGGACAATATGAAATTACTTTAACAGTATCTGATAGTGCAGGGAACACATACACTAAAAACGCAATTGTTACGATTAAAGATATTACAGGTCCAGTTATTTATAATCCTACAAATGTTTCAACAAGAAGAAATAAACCTGTTGAATATAAAAACCACGTTGTTATTGAAGATAATTTTAATGAAAGAGAAGAATTAGAAGTTTGGTATACAATTGAAAAATTGACTTATGAAAAGGTTGATGGAGAGGAACAAATAGTTTTAACAGAAGTTAGTGAGGTTGATTTTTCTAAATTAGGAGAGTTTGTTATAACGGTTCATGCGAAAGATACAAGTGGTAACTTAGCAGCAACTAAACAATATAAAGTGATTATTGAAAATGGTATTTCACTACCGTTACTTGTTTTCATAATAAATGGCGTTTTACTACTTATTGGTGGGGCATTGGTAGCAACATTTGTTATATCACATAAGAAAAACCAAAAGGGAGCATAAAATGAAATATCTTAAATTTGTATTGCTTGCGTTTCTTTTACTTCTTTCTGCTTGTAAAGAAAAAGTAGATAAAACATTTCCAGATTTATATGGAAAAACTAAAGAAGAAATGCAAGAAATTTTTAAAGAAAAAGGCATTGTTGTTACAATCAATTATGAGTACAGGTATTCACCAAATTTAGAAGAAAATACTATTTATGGAGCATCAGTTAGTCCAAAAGAAACAGTTGAACCAGGCTCTGTAATTACAGTTTATATAAACACTAAAGAATTTGTTTTGCCTAATTTAACAGGATTAAATAGGGAAGAAATGAAAGATAAATTAATACTATTAGGCCTAAACGAAAGTCAGTTTGGTTTTTTACCAGATATCAACACTCAAGTTAAGGTGGGAACATTTATTCAATATCGTAATAAAAAGGTAGGAGATAGAGTTGATCCTACCGAAACAAAAGTTACGATTTTTTATGATTCAAGAATACTATTAGAAGATTTATCAGGAATGAATAAATTAGAAATAGATGCATATTTAAAAGAAAAAACATTAAATCCTAGTTATGTTTATAGTCTTGATAATAGTAAAGAATATGATACATTTAAAGGTTATCAAGGTTATGAAATAAATGGCGCAATAGAACCTGGAAAATCGGTTACTGTAGTCCTTTATGAGAATGATGATGTTAATGTTGGAGAAAACATTAATGTAACTTGCCAATTAATGTTTTCTAAGTATATTGATGCGATAGGAAACAATAAAGGTATTGAACTTTATAATCCAACAGAAGAAGCTATTTCATTAAGCGATTATTATTTAGCAATACTACCTAATGGAGCATTAGTTCCTGATGTTACAATTTCTTTAAGTGGAACATTAAATAGTAAAGAAACTTATGTGATTATGAACTCAGGAGCAATACAAGAATTAAAAGAAAAAGCTGATTTAATTACTGGTGATTTATACTTTGATGGTAATGATGTGATTCAATTAAGGAAAGTATCTAATAATACATACATTGATACACTTAATGATATTGGTGATACATCAATATTTATGAATGAAGAAATCTTTATCCGTAAATCAAGTATTACTAGTGGAAACAGAGATTATGTATTTTTAGATTGGGAAGGATATATTCCATCATTTATTGAACCAATAGGTACGCATCCATATGATGGATATGAAAGCCCACCATTTGAATATATGGATACCTTATTCTTTGAATACGGAATGACCAAAGTTAAATATTTATATTTACATGATGGAGATACAACCGCATTCCAATCATTAGATTCAAGGGATACAAACTCATATACTGGAGAAAATAGAGTAAGATATTTACTTATTGATACACCAGAAACACAAAAACCAGGTCAACCAGGTATGCCATATGCGGATGTTGCAACAGAGTTTAACCGCACAATGTTAACTAACGCAAGCGAACTATATCTTCAAGCGGATTCAGGGGGAACTTTAAGAGATACTTATGGTAGAGCCTTAGGATTTGTATGGGCTAATATGGGAACACCGGAAAATCCAGATTGGAAATTAATTAACTATGAGCTTGCGAAAAACGGTTTAGGTGAACCAGCTGGCGCAGTTAAAAATGTAGATTCACCAATATTTGGAAATAGATATTTATATCAATGGGTTATTCACGCGGCAGAATATGCGAGAGTAAATAAACTTGGTATACACAGTGGAGTTTATCAATCGTGAAAATACTAGGAAGAGTGCTTTTTGCACTCTTATGTGTTATTTTATTCATATTTACACTTAATTACTCTGAACAAATAAGAGTTTCTAAATACTTTGAAAAATATGGCGTAGAAGCATTAGAACAAGCAAAAGAAGATCCTACTTATTATAGGTTCTTTTATGGTGCCACAGGATACCATAAAAATGTGCCTTTATACGAAGTTGCAAATGATGAATATACAATTTACTTTTATGAAGTTGTCACTTTAGAACAAAACAAAGCTAAAGAAACAAGAGCAAACACTTACTTATATACAATTGTTACTAGCAAGACAAAACCGTTAGCAAAAGAAAAAAATCAACTCCTACTTCGTTTTAAAGATACTAGTGTAGAAGTTGAAAATGAAGCTTATGATAAATCTTATGGAGATTTTAGTGTAGTTAGATTTAGAAATTTAGAGTTATTTGTGGCAATTAATGAAGAAATTAAAATACATATAAGTAAAGAAGATTTTTTAAATAAAAATTTTGATTTAGTGGAACTTTATTTTGTTGATGATGATAGAAACTTTGAACTTTTATTAAGTAAACCAATAGAGATAAAAGAAGAGGATTTTACTATTGCGGCAATAGTTTTAGAACATTATAATAATCCAGATGAATTAGTTTATACTTATAATATTTTCCCTAAACAAGTTCATGTAATGAAAGAATATGATTATATATTTTATATCGCGCTTGTGGGAGTACTGTTGCTAATTGGAATGATGACATATTTTACATACTTCTTTAGAAGAAAAAGAAAATATACAAATTGAAAAAACGCATAATAATGCGTTATACCAAAAAAAATCCCTATTGAAAATCAATAGGGTATTTTTAATATATATGTTTATTTTCTAGGATTTCTAATGTTCGCTTGAGCAGCCGCAAGCTTCGCAATAGGAACTCTAAATGGGCTACAAGAAACGTAGTTTAATCCAATTCTATGACAGAAATCAACACTTCTTGGATCTCCACCGTGTTCACCACAAATACCTAAATCGATATCAGGGCGTGCTTGTTTACCAAGCTTAACAGCGTTAGCCATTAATTTACCAACACCATGTTCATCAATATGCGCAAATGGATCAAATTCGAAAATCTTTCTTTCATAGTAATCGCCTAAGAATTTAGCCGCATCATCTCTACTAAATCCAAATGTCATTTGGGTTAAGTCATTTGTGCCAAATGAGAAGAATTCAGCTTCTTTAGCAATTTCATCAGCAAGTAAAGTAGCTCTTGGAATTTCAATCATTGTTCCAACATAATATCTCATCTTAACACCAGATTTCTTAATAATTTCATCAGCTGTTCTAACTACGTAATCTTTAACGTATTGAAGTTCTTTAACTTCACCAACTAAAGGAATCATAATTTCTGGTTCAACCTTTAATCCACGTTTGTTAACTTCAATTGCAGCCTCAATAACTGCGCGAGTTTGCATAACCGCAATCTCAGGATAAGTTACTGATAATCTAACGCCTCTGTGTCCTAACATAGGGTTAAGCTCATGAAGTTCATTAACTGTGTGGTTTAATTCTTCGTAAGAAACTTTCATTTCTTTCGCAAGATCTCTAATTTCGTGTTCTTGAGTAGGTAAGAATTCGTGTAGAGGTGGATCTAAATATCTAATAGTTACAGGTAAACCATGCATAGCTTCATATAATTCAATGAAGTCTTGTCTTTGCATTGGAAGAATCTTCGCTAACGCTCTTTCTCTACCTTCTTTATCTTTAGATAAAATCATTTCTCTAACAGCTTTAATTCTTTCACCTTCAAAGAACATATGTTCAGTACGGCATAATCCAATACCAGCGGCACCAAAGTTATAAGCTACTTTAGCATCTCTTGGGTTATCAGCGTTTGTACGAACATCAAGAGCTCTATATTTATCTGCCCACGCCATTAATGTAGCGAAATCGCCTGAAACAGTTGCTTCAGTAGTAGCGATTTTACCAGCATATACTTTACCAGTAGAACCATCTAATGAAATAAAGTCGCCTTCATTAACTTTGTGACCACGAATTGTAAAGTAGTGTTCTTTTTCATTAATAACAACATGGTCAGCACCAGCAACACAGCATGTACCCATACCACGCGCAACAACTGCTGCGTGAGAAGTCATTCCACCGCGTGCAGTTAAAATACCAGCTGCAACAACCATTCCTTCAATATCTTCTGGAGAAGTTTCTAATCTTACTAAAATAACTGGATCACCAGTTTTTTCTTTACCTTGTCTAGCACTTTCTGCAGTAAAGTAAACTCTACCATAAGCAGCACCAGGAGAAGCAGCTAATCCTTCACCAATAGGTTCAGCTTTCTTTAAAGCTTCTGGATCAAAAGTTGGGTGAAGTAAGTGGTCTAATGCTTGAGGATCAACTCTTAAAAGAGCCTCTTTTTCATCAATTAAACCTTCTTTAACAAAGTCAGTAGCAATCTTAACAGCAGCTTGAGCTGTTCTCTTACCACTTCTAGTTTGTAGGATATAAAGTTTATCTCTTTCGATAGTAAACTCTAAATCTTGCATATCTTTATAATGGTGTTCTAATCTTTCAGCAATATCGTGGAATTGCTTATAAATTTCTGGTGATTCTTCTTTAAGTTTAGCGATTGGTTTAGGTGTTCTAACACCTGCAACAACGTCTTCACCTTGAGCGTTAAATAAATACTCACCATATAATTCATTTTCACCAGTAGAAGGGTTTCTACTAAATGCAACACCAGTTCCACAATCCATACCCATATTACCAAAAACCATTGTTTGAACATTTACTGCAGTCCCCCATGAATAAGGAATATGATTAAGTCTTCTATAAGTATTAGCTCTTGGGTTATCCCATGATCTAAATACCGCACTAACCGCCTCAATTAATTGTACCTTTGGGTCTTGAGGGAAAGGTTCACCTTTTAATTCTTCATAACGCTTTAAGAAAGCTTTAGCGATATACTCCATATCTTCAGCTGTTAAATCAGCATCATCATGAGTATTCTTTAATTTCTTTCTTTCATCAAAGATCTTATCAAAGTTTTCTTTGTCGATTTCCATAACAACATCCGCAAACATCATAATGAATCTTCTGTAAGAATCATATGCGAAGCGAGGGTTATTAGTAAGGTTTGCTAAACCAACAACAGCTTCATTGTTAAGACCTAAGTTTAAGATAGTGTCCATCATTCCAGGCATGCTCGCTCTAGCGCCTGATCTAATAGAAACCAATAAAGGATTTTTAACATCTCCAAATTTTTTACCTGATTCTTTTTCTAAGGCTTTAACTGCTTCAAAGATTTCTTTAACGATTTCAGGAGCGATTTTCTTACCTTCTTCATAGTATCTACTACAAGCTTCAGTTGTAACAGTAAAACCAAAAGGAACAGGCAAGCCTAAGTGAATCATTTCTGCTAAGTTAGCACCTTTACCACCTAATAGGTTACGCATTGATGCATTACCTTCAGAAAATAAATAAACATACTTTTTACTCATATATAACTTCCTTTCTTAATTATTTTAAATAATTACCATTAACATTATAGCACAAAGCCTTTTATAATCAAGAAAAGCAATGATTGCAAACGCATACAATTTAAAAACTTTAAATAATACATATTTAAAAATGATAAAACACACAATAAAGTGTATAATAAATAGTGTAGATGATGTATAATATACTACTCGTGAAATGTTAATAATAGATTTAAAATGTTTTTTAGTATGAAAGGAATAAATATATGTTTAGTAAAATTAATAAATTAATCAATAAATATGACAAGATTATTATTCATAGACATAAAAATCCTGATATGGATGCGATAGGTAGTCAAGTTGGACTTTACTATTTAATAAAAGAAAATCATCCATATAAAGAAGTTTATGTTGTTGGTGATCAAAATAAATTTGATAAAGACAATTTGATGATGGATATTGGTGATAAAGTATTTGAAAATGCATTAAGTATTATTGTTGATGTAGCGGTATCACATTTAATAAGTGATGATAGATATAAACTTGCAAAAGAAGTATTAATAATTGATCACCACAATAATGAACCTGATATTGAAAATGCAGTTACTTTTATTGATACATCATATTCTAGTGCTGCTGAATATATTGTAGATATTTTTAAAAATTTAAAATATAAGTTTAATAAATCTGCAAGCTCATATTTACTTTGGGGAATGATTACTGACACAGGTAGGTTTCAATGGATGAAGGATGCGAAAAGGATATTTGAGATTGCTTCATTCTTATCGGAAAACGGCGCAGAAACAAGAGATTTCTATAATTGGCTTTACACTGAAACGTTAGAAGAAAGAAAGATGAGAAACTTTTTTCAAAGTAATTATGTATATGAAGATAATGTAGCTTATTTAAAAAACAATAAAGAAGTTATAGATAAATTTGATGTTGATTTTTTTACTATTTCTAGAGGAATGGTTAATCTAGCTGCAGGAATAGAAGAGATAAAAATTTGGCTTAATTTTACATATAATAAAGCAAGTGATAAAATCATTGGTGAGTTTAGAAGTAGAGATATTGTGATTGTGGATATTGCCAAAAAATATGGTGGTGGTGGGCATGATTATGCATGTGGGGCAACACTTAACAATTGGGATGAAGTAGATAATGTAATTAATGACTATAAAAAATTAATAAAGGAGCGAAACAATGGGCAAAAAAAAGTTATTAGAAAAAATTAAAGAATATAAAAAAATTATAATTCATGGACATATTAGACCTGATGGTGATTGTTATGGGACACAATTTGGACTTAAAGATATTATTAAAAAGACATATCCTGAAAAAGAGGTTTATGTAGTTGGAGAAACAAGCGAATATGTTAGTTTTGTAGGAACACTTGATACAATTAGCGATGATAAATTTGAAGGCGCACTAAGCATTGTTTGTGATACCGCAACAGCTGAAAGAGTAAGCGATAAGAGATACACATTAGCAAAAGAAGTTTTTAAAATTGATCATCACGTTGAAAACGAAGATTCATTTTATGCTGATTATTATTGGGTTGATGACCTACTTCCAAGCGCGAGTCAAATGATTGCGGTGTTTTATAATACGTATAAAAAAGAATTAAAGTTATCATTTGAAGGAGCACGTGCGCTGTATGTTGGTATGGTTACTGACACGGGTAGATTTAGATACCGTGGAGTAACTAGAAAAACGCATGAGATGGCCGGATTAATGTTAGATTTTGGAGTTGATGTAGAAGATATTGATAACCGTTTATCAATAGAAACAATGGATACTATTAAGTTAAAGGGTGAAGTATTGTCTAATTTTAAAACTAGTGAAAAAGGATTCATTTATTTTAAAATGACTAAAGAAATTATTGAAAAATATAATGTATCATATGAAGATGCAGCCGCAATGGTTAATGTGTTATCAGGAATAGAAGGCTATCCTGTATGGGCACTATTTATTGAATATCCTACTGAAATTAGAGTTCGTCTTAGAAGTAGAGGACCAGAAATAGAAGGTCTCGCAAGAAAATATAATGGTGGAGGGCATCAAAAAGCTGCAGGTTGCAGAGTTAATTCTTTTGATGAAACAGAAACTTTTGCTAAAGATGTTGATGAGCTTTTAACTAATTATCATGAAACTTAAAAAGCCGTTAGAAGACATTGAAAGAAGTCTTCAAAAAACATACAGAAAAACTATTTGGGCTAAATTCATTAAAGCGGTAAAAGAATATGAACTAATTGAAGTGGGAGATAAAATCGCGGTTGCGATAAGCGGAGGGAAAGACTCCCTACTTCTAGCAAAATTATTTCAACAACTTCATAGATTTAGTGAAGTTCCTTTTTCCTTAGAATTTATTTCTATGAATCCGGGCTTTAATAAAGAAAACTTAGAAAATTTAGAATTAAATTGTAAGTTACTAAATATTCCTATAAAAATAAGAAAATCTAATGTGTTTCATGTTGCTAATAAACTTTCTAGCGATAATCCTTGTTATATGTGTGCGAGAATGAGAAGAGGATTTCTATATAACTTTGCTAAAGAAGAAGGATGCAATAAATTAGCATTAGGACACCATTTTGATGATGTTGTAGAAACAACACTTTTAAACATATTTTATGGTTCACAATTTAAAACAATGGTTCCTAAAATAGAAGCGGAGAATTTTTTAAATATGGAATTAATTCGTCCCCTTGTTTTAATTAAAGAAAGTGATATAATTAGATTTACTAATAACGCAGGCCTAAAAACAATGTCTTGTGGATGTAATGTCGCAAGATTAGAATTAGGCTCTAAAAGAAAAGAAATGAAAAACTTGCTTAAAGAGATGGAGAAAAATAATCCAAATGCTTCAATGTCCATCTTTAATTCCGCAACTAATGTTAACCTAAATCAAGTGTATGGTTATGAAATAGATGGTAAAAGAATTTCGTTTAACGAGATATACAGGAGGGAGAAAAAATGAAAATATTACTTTTTGCAGACGAAATAAAAATATTGACAGATAATAATATTTGGGAATATGTTATTATTCCTTTCGTGGTTGCAGTACTGATTAGTTTTTTCATTGGTTTGGAAAGACAAAATATTGGGAAAAGTGCTGGTGTCAGCCCTCACGTATTAATTGGTGCTGCTGCATGCGTGATTGCGATTATTCAACGCTTTTTATATTTAGACCAAGGCGGAACAGCGAACGCTGATAACCAAAGATTAATTGCCCAAATCTTACCTGGGGTAGGTTTTATCGGTGCAGGTGTAATCATGAAAGGTGAAAGAACTATTGCAGGATTAACTACTGCCGCAACCATTTGGACAGTGGCAATAATTGGAATGGTAATTGGTTCTGGTTATGTTTTAATTGGCGGAGGCTTTGGACTTTCTGTATTAGCGTTTGTTTATATAAGAGATTTCAAAAGAGGAATTAACCCTTTCAAAGCACACACTCATTATGATTTTGGTGAAGTTGATATAGACGAAGAATTAAAACGTCACGCATAAAACTGTATAACCGCTCTAATGAGCGGTTTTATAACGGTTAAAACAAAAGATGAAAATAACAATATAAATAAATTAAACCATAATTTAAAATGACTGTATTATTTTAAAATTATTATGATATAATAATTCTACATGGGAGAAAGAAATGATTTTAGATACAATTTGTGCAATCTCAACAGCTTATGGAACAGCTGGTATTTCCGTTATTAGAGTTAGTGGAGATGAGGCAATAGAAAAAGTAAATAAAATTTTTAAAGGACCTAATTTAACTAAAGTAAAAAGCCATACCTTACACTATGGTTTTATTTTGGGCAAGAATAAAGAATATATCGATGAAGTAATGATTGCGATATTAAAATCTCCTCGAAGTTTTACTACAGAAGATATGGTGGAAATATCGACTCATGGTGGTATTTTAGTAACTAATAAAGTTTTAAAAAGATTATTAGAAGTAGGGATTCGTTTGGCAAAACCAGGCGAATTCACAGAGCGCGCTTTTGTTCACGGCCGCATTGATTTAGCCGAAAGTGAAGCTGTGATGGATTTAATTAGTGCGAAAAATGAAAATGCCTTAAAACTTGCGATGCAAGGTTTAAGGGGAAACGTTAGTAAACTAATTGATGATTTAAGAGAAGAACTTTTAAGTATTATTGCTTATATTGAGGTTAATATTGATTACCCTGAATATGATGATACTATCGAAATGACTAATGAAATAATTAAACCAAGAATTGAGGCATTTATTAAAAGATTGGATGAAATTTTATATGATGCAAATAAAGGAAGATTAATTCGTGAAGGAGTTAATACTGCCATAATTGGGAAGCCTAATGTTGGTAAATCATCTTTATTAAACGCACTTTTAAAAGAGGATAGAGCAATTGTAACAGATGTTGCGGGAACAACTAGAGATACAATTGAAGGTTCACTTAATTTAGGTGGAATAACTTTAAATTTAATTGATACAGCGGGTATTAGAACAACCTTAGATAAAGTAGAAAAAATTGGAATCAGCAGAAGTAAAAAAGCAATCAAAGAAGCTGAATTAGTTATTTTAGTTTTAGATTTAAGTGAAAAGTTAACTGAAGAAGATGAACAATTATTAGAATTAACCAAAGATAAAATGAGAATATTAGTTGGTAATAAAAAAGATTTAGGGAAGAAACTAGATATTAAAGATATTATTCCTTTAAGTGTTTTAAATAATGAAGGTTTAGAGTTATTAGAAAAAACTATTTTAGATAAGTTAAAGTTAACGGAAATAAACATGGATTTCAACTACATCTCTAATATAAGACACATTCAAAAAATTGAAGAAGCGAAAGAATTATTATTAGATGTAATAAATTCAATTGAAATAGGGCTACCAATAGATATGGTAGAGATAAATATTAAAAAAGCTTGGGAAATATTAGGTAGTATTATAGGAAAATATCATCCAGAAGATTTGATTGATGAACTTTTTAGTAAATTTTGTTTAGGTAAGTAAAAAACAACATTAGTATTTTATGATATAATAAATTCACCCACCAAGAAAGGAGAGTTAAAGATGGCATATAGAGCACTTTATAGAACATATAGACCAAAACAATTTAAAGATGTTGTTGGGCAAGAAGTTATCGTGAAAACTTTGCAAAATGCTTTAAGATTAGATAAAATTGCTCACGCTTATCTTTTCTCTGGACCAAGGGGTACGGGAAAAACAAGCATCGCTAAGATTTTAGCGAAAGCAGTTAATTGTGAATTATCACCTACACCAGAACCATGTGGAACTTGTGAAACATGTAGGCTAATTGAACAAGGACATATTAGTGATGTAATTGAAATGGATGCAGCAAGTAATAGAGGAATTAATGAAATTAGAGATTTAATTGAAAAGTCTAATTATTTACCATCAACTGGAAGATATAAAGTCTATATTATTGATGAGGTTCATATGCTTACAAAAGAAGCATTCAACGCGCTTCTTAAAATCTTAGAAGAACCACCTGCACACGTTATCTTTATTCTTGCGACAACGGAGATAAATCAGTTGCTTCCAACAATTATTTCAAGATGTCAAACATTTGATTTTAGAGGAATTTCTCTTAAACATATTGAAGAGAGATTACGCGATATTCAAAAGGCTGAAAATATTATTATTGAAGATGAAGCAATTAAAGAAATCGCTAGACTTTCTGATGGTGGGTTAAGAGATGCGATAAGTTTATTAGACCAAACAGTTTCTTTCTCTACTGGAAATGTAACATTAGATGATGTTTATAAAGTATCAGGAAGTGTAAGTAGAACAAATTTAATGAACTTACTTAATTTCATTTTAGAGAAAAAAACAGCTGAAGCATTTAGTTTAGTGGATGATATTATTGAAGATGGAAAAGAAGTTCCTAAAATCATTAGTGATATGATTGCAATCTTAAGAGATGCATTAGTTGAAAAAAATGTAGCGTTTGAAGTTGAAAGATCAACGAAAGATTTAAAAGACTTAGCTAAGAGATTTTCCAATGATAGATTTTTCTTCTATTTAGATATTTTAGCGCAAGCTCAAAATGATACAAAATGGACAAATCAAAAACGCGCTTATTTAGATTTAGCAATTATTAAAATGATTGACCACAAACAATTAGATAAAATTGTTGAGCATGAACAAATCTCATTAGTAATGAATAAGCTTAATACTTTAGCATTAGAAGTTTCCAAGCTTAAAGAAGCGCCCCCACAAATTATTAAAGTAGAAGGACAAAAAAAGGAAATTAAAGAAGAAATCTTAAATGACGATATTGAAAAGATAAAAGAAGAGGGGTTCAAAAAAGAAATTACAGTTGAACAAATTGAAAACATTTTAAATAATGGGAATGTTAATAAGAAAAACAATTTACTTAAACATTGGGATTCACTTTTAAATATTTCTAATCAAAGCTTACAAACTATTGCAGAAATATTACATCAAGGCAAATTAGTAGCGGCAAGTAACGATGAACTTTTGTTGGTATATCCAGATAAAACAACTTGTATTTTAATGTTACAAGAAGAAAATAAACTAGCAGCGTTAAAGGTGTTTAATTCTAAACAAAAATTAGTTAGCAATTATATTTGTATTGATAGATTAAGTTGGGATATCTTATTTGAGGAATTTAAAAAACAATGGGCAAAAGGAATTAAAAAACCAACACTTCCTAAACTTGATTTAGAAATATATGAATCTAATGAAGAACCGTGGCAGTCAGATACATTAAAATTAGCCTTAGATTTCTTTGGCGATATTGTAAAAACAAAGGAGAGTTAATTATGAATAGAAACATGGTACAAAAACTACAAAAACTACAAAAAGAAATGCAAGAAACACAAGAAAGACTACAAATGACAGAATTTGAAGGGAAAGCGAGTGGGGTAAGAATTGTAATGTTAGGTTCTCACCAAGTTGTTGAACTTAAAATAGATCCAGAATTGTTAGAAGATATTGATATGCTTCAAGATGCAGTATTGTTAGCGATTAATGATGCAGTAGCTGTAGTTGATAAAAAGACAGAAGAGGAAATGAGCCGCTTTACAATGGGAATGGGATTTTGATGAAGTTTCCCAATGCACTTAATAAATTAATAGAAAATTTAAAAAGTTTGCCGGGTATTGGAGATAAAACAGCATTAAGGTTAGCGTTATTTATCTATAGTGAAATGGATTTAGAAAAAGCGCGTTTTTTAAGCGAGGCAATAGTGGATGTTAAAACATTAAAATCATGCAGCGTTTGTGGCATGATTTTAGAATATACTTGTCCTTTATGCGAAAACGATTTAAGAGATAAAAATGTAATAATGGTAGTTGAATCATTAAAAGATTTAATAGTAATTGAAAACTCTAATACTTATAACGGTTTATATCATATCACAAATGGGATAATAGATTTATCGAAAGGAAAAGAACCAAAAGATTTAAACATTGAGTCTTTATTAAATAGATTAGATAATGTTAGTGAAGTAATTATCGCATTTAGTGGAACAATGATGGGGGATTTAACGGGAAACTACATTAAAGAATTAATTAAAGACAGAAATGTAAAAGTGACTAAAATAGCTTATGGGATACCTGTTGGTGGAGATTTATCTTATGCTGATAAACAAACACTCATTAAAGCATTAGATAACAGGATTGTACTAAAATAGAGGTAGAAATATGGAAAAAGTAAAAGAATTTTTTAATATGATTATAAAAATGTTTACAGACTTTGATGGTTGGCTTAAGACAACGTTTCAATTTGATGCTAAATTTTTAGGGTTTTATAACAGTGCGATTGCACCACTTGCGGAATGGATTAAAATGTTTGGACTTGTAGCGATTATTTTATTGTCTATAATTGGTTTGATTGTTGTTATTAAAAAAGCGTATAAATTGATTTTAACACTTTTAATTATTGGAATTATCGCTGGTATTGTAGTATTTTTCTTAATTAAATAAGTTATGTATTAACTTATCATAAAGCCATTTTCCTAGAAAGAAAAATGGGCTTAAATAATTTAAAAACTAAAATGAAATAAAAAATACTTGCAATATATAATTATATCGGCTAAAATAATGTAGAGTTTTTTATAGAGGTGAAAAGATGGCTAATTTTGATACAACTAAATCTATGGTTGAAATTGCAGAAGAATATATTAGAATAAATGGAAAACAAAACATTTATCATTTATTAGAAACTGTTGCGGAAATAAAGGGTATTGATAGAGAAGATACAGACAGACTAACTCAACTTTATATAGATATGACTTTAAGCGCAGACTTTGTTTATTGTGGTAATGAAGAATGGGACTTAAAAGAAAATAATTTAGAGCTTTGGGATAAAGATGGCTCATTTTTTAATAAAGATGAACCACTTGATGAAGAAGATGAAGATGACATCAAGTTAGAAGATTATTACATCCCAGAGGAAGAAGATGAAGAATTAGATTTAGATGATGAAGAAGATGAGGATGAAGACGAGGACGAAGATGATATTGTTATAGATGATGATGTGAAGATTTATTCAACAGACGACGATGATGAAGATATAGATTTAGACTTTGATGATGACACTTATCATGACATCATGGATGATTATGAAGATATGTATGAAGAATAAAATTAAAAAAAATTATAAATAAAATAAAATTTAAGTTCATAGAAAAAACGTTCTGCTTGTTGGAACGTTTTTTATTTACTAGGAAATTTTATTCGCATTATTAATATGAAACTTTAAAGAAGTTGGTTTTATGCTAACTATGCGAACTTGTTTCGCTTTTGTTTTAATAATTAAAATAACATAATTAACCATAATCACTTGCAATTTATTCTTTATCCTTTATAATATAAGCAGAGCACTGGCACTCTTGTGGTTTAAGTGCCAAAAAAGGAGTGATAAAATGATTAAACCATTAAAAAACAATGTAATTCTTGAAATTAAAAAGGAAGAAACAAAAACAGAAAGTGGGATTATATTAACCACTGAAAGTAAAACCAAATCTCAATTTGGTTGTGTTCTAGAAGTTGGGCCAGAAGTAACTTCTTTGTCTAAAGGTGATGAAGTTGTGTATAAAAACTACTCTGGTACTACTGTTGAGATTAAAGGTGTCGAGTATATGATTATTAAAGAAGAAGACATCTTAGCTATTGTAAAGTAAAGAAAGGAAGATAAAAATGGCAAAACAAATTTTATACGGAAAAGAAGCAAAAAATAAACTTCTTAATGGTGTTGATAAATTATCTAATGCTGTAAAGGTAACAATAGGTCCTAAAGGAAGGAATGTTGTGTTTGATAAAGGCTATGGTTCTCCTACTATTACTAATGATGGCGTATCTATAGCAAAAGAAATTGAACTTGCTTGTCCATATGAAAATATGGGAGCTAAATTAGTATATGAAGTCGCCTCAAAAACTAACGACGAAGCGGGAGATGGAACAACAACCGCTACAATTTTAGCTCAAGATATAATTCACAGAGGATTTAAAGCAGTTGATAACGGCTTTAATCCGGTATTAGTTAGAGAAGGAATTGAAAGAGCTGGGAAAGCTGTCGCGAAAAAGTTATTAGAAAAATCTATAAATGTGACAACAAATGATGAAATAACTAATGTTGCATCTATTAGTGCTGATAGTTTTGAAATTGGTAAATTAATTAGTAATGCTATGGAAAAAGTTAGCAAAAATGGTGTTATTTCTGTCCAAGATTCTAATGGATTTGAAGATGAATTAGAAGTTGTTGAAGGAATGCAGTATGATAAAGGTTATTTATCTCCATACTTTGTAACTAATAGAGAAAATATGTCTGTTGAATTAGAAAATCCATTAATATTAATAACCGATCAAAAAATAGCTAATGTACAAGATATATTGCCTATTTTGGAACAAATCATTAAAACAAGCCGTCCATTATTAATAATATCTGATGGTATGGAAGCTGAAGTTATCTCTACTTTGATACTAAATAAATTAAGGGGAACATTTAATGTAGTTGTTACTGAAGCACCAGGATTTGGAGATAATCAAAAAGAAATACTACAGGATATTGCAATTCTTACTGGTGCTAAATTCTATACTAAAGATTTACAAATGAAACTTCAAGAAGTTACATTAGAAGACTTAGGTACAGTGGATATTGCTACAATTACAAAAGAATCTACTACTTTAATTGGTGGTCAAGGTTCTAAAGAAAAATTAAGTTTAAGAATTAATGAAATTGAAGCCAAGATAACAAATGCTACATCTAAAATCGATAAAGATAGCCTTCAAGAAAGATTAGCTAAGCTTGCTGGTGGAGTGGCAGTTATTAAGGTTGGTGCTGCAACTGAGTCAGAATTAAAAGAGAAAAAAGTTCGAATTCAAGATGCTTTAAACGCAACAAAAGCAGCCGTTTTAGAAGGTATTGTTCCTGGTGGTGGATCAGTTTTAGTGACAATACAACAAGAACTTAAAAAATCATTAAAAGATAAAAATAATGATATTCAAAAAGGAATAAATGCTGTTTTAGATTCACTAACCGCACCATTGTATCAAATAGTTGAAAATGCAGGTTTTGATGCAGAAGAAATTGTAAATAAGCAAAAGACAAAAGAAACTAATATTGGTTTTGACGCTAGAACTGGGAAGTGGGTTAACATGCTTAAAGAAGGAATAATAGATCCAACTAAAGTAACTAGAAACGCAATTTTAAATTCTAGTAGTATTGCAGCATTAATGATTACAAGCGAAGTTGCAATTGTTGATGAACCAAACAAAGAAAATAATGAATAATAAAAAAACATTATAATAAAACAGACATGGCATGAGCCATGTCTGTTTTAACTTACAAGATAAAAATTTTCTTTTTTATAATAAAACATAATAACATAGGTGGTAGTTGTAATTTCTTTAGTTAACTCATTAATTGTTTTTTCTTCCCAAATTAAATGAACATATTCAGGGTGATCAATAAAAGGGTTTCTATTTCCTTGTGGGGAAATTTCTTTACCATTTTGATCTTTAGCGATTCCTTCAAAAATAAAATTGTTTCTATTTCTTTCAAATTCACTTACAGGATCTTCCTTGTGCCACTTTAAAAGAAGATCTTTTTTTCCCATAAATGCTCTTTCTAAAGTATAATTAGTATCTGGATTATTAGTTAAGTTATCGATTATATTAGTTAATTCTAAATCAGGATACATAGTAATCATATAAAAAAGTATTCTTGCAACATCGCCTTTATGGTCATCACCAGGATAAAAAGCTTCTGTTCCTATAGTAGTAGCCTTGCCGCTTCCTTCTTCAAAGTATCTATTACTTCTAGTTTGGTTAATACCGGTAATCGCTCTTAAGTTATGTAAGTCAGAAGCGATACCTTTATAACTGTTGGTTATATTTTTTGAAGTATAATCACCAAGTTTAGAGTTTGGCCAAACATGTTCTCTTTGCCAAGCACCATCACCTTTTCCAATCCAATAATTGGCAATAATATCATTATCGTAAATACCTATTACTTTAGTTTCATCATTTGGATCTCTATCAGAATAAGATAAAATATATCTTGCATCCCCATAACTCACTTTATTAAAATCTTTTTGAATTATTGTCCTTAATTCTAAGAAAAGTTCATTACCTATTTTATTGTTGGCAGTTTCATAATAACCGCCAGGAGCTTCTAAACTATAAAAATAATAACCCTGTTCATTTTGTTCGCTTGAATAAACAATTGGCTTTTTTTCAGGGGTTAAATAACTCATAACTTTATCTCCGTAAAAATAAAAGACAACTAATGCTCCAACGATTAAAATAAGAGCTAAGATAAGAACGGAAATAGGAAGTTTTTTAAGTTTTTTTACATGTTTCTTTTTAATGACTGTTTTTTTAGGTTTCTTTTTAGCCACAATATCACTCCTTTAAAAAATATTATACATTAAAAGACTGTATTTTTTAAATAAATATAGCACCTTATTTAAAAAATGAAATATTATCGTTTTTAACAGTTTTTGTTGCAATATCATTTTCTTTAATTTATAATAGGGAATGGTTTTTTGGCTAGATAACCAAAGATTTATATTATTGACGAGGTACAATTAATTTATGGATATTATCAAAGAGTTTTTCGGAATTGGTGGCTATAAGCGTAGAGTAGAGGGTGCTTGGAGTTTAGAACATATTTTATTTACAACTGCTTTCGTAGTAGTAATGATTTTTTAGGGATTTTTCTTGGATTTAAATATAGAAATAATAGAAAAGTAAAAAGAAGAACGATTATAGTTGCGGCTATTTCTATTAATGCAATAGAAATTTTCAAGATTATTATACTTAGTATTAGAAATGGCAATGTATTAGATACAATTTTACAAACTTTACCACTTTTTCTGTGTTCGATTATGTTAATTGCGTTACCACTTGCTGCTTTTACAAAAGGAAAATTAAAAGAAGCTTCTTTAGATCTTGTGTTAATTTTTGGTTTTATTGGGGGCACTCTTGGTACAATTGGTGCTGCACATGACTATAATAATTATCCTGTTTTATCTATCGATAATTTTGCAAGCGCAATAACTCATTGTATAGCAGCATTTTCTTCTATTTTTATTGGAATTACAAAAATGGCATCTTTAAAAACTAAAAATATGTGGATTGGTATCACTATTTTATTAGGGGTTGCTACGTTAGCACAAATTGCTAATTTAACCATTCCTCATAATTATATGTTTTTAGAAAGTGATGATGGTACGCCTTATGTAATTGTTACTACGATTGTTAATGGCAATAAAATTCTTTATAAAAGTTTTATTGTGGGTTTATTAGTACTCTTAATATTGATATTTTATACGATTAAAATAATAGTCGACAAAAAAGCTAAAAAACAATATTCGTCTGTTTATTTTTAAAACAATTGAAATTAAATATAAATAAAAGATAATAGAAATATGTAAAAAAAAGAAACACTTAAATAAAAGGTTTTAATCTTGTATGACATGTTTCTTTTTGTTATAATAATTAAGGGCAACCGATTAATAAGTCTCCTTTGGGGCTTTTTATTTTTATTAGGAGGGTTTTATGAAAACTAAGTTTATCTTTGTAACCGGCGGAGTTGTATCTTCATTAGGTAAAGGGATAATGGCCTCTAGTGTAGGACAACTACTTAAAAATAGAGGTTTTAAAATCTTTATGCAAAAATTTGATCCTTATATTAATGTCGATCCTGGTACAATGAGTCCATATCAACATGGAGAGGTTTTTATTACTGATGATGGCGCTGAAACGGATTTAGATTTAGGACACTATGAGCGTTTCTTAGATGAAAATTTATCAAAAGAATCATCAGTATCAACAGGGAAAATTTATTCTACAGTTATTGAAAATGAAAGAAGAGGGAAATACTTAGGGGCGACCATTCAAGTAATTCCTCATATTACTGATGAGATAAAAAGGCGTATTTTACTTGCGGCAACTTCATCAAAAGCAGATGTAGTAATTACGGAAATTGGGGGAACGGTTGGGGATATTGAATCACTCCCTTTTTTAGAGGCAATAAGACAAGTAAGAATTGATTTAGGCTATGAAAACACGTTATTTATTCATACAACATTACTCCCTTTTTTAAGGGCTGCAAATGAAATTAAAACAAAACCGACTCAACACTCAGTAAGCGAACTTAAGAGTTTAGGAATAACACCAGACTTTATTGTTTTAAGAAGTGAGGTTCCGATAAGTGAGGAGATTAAAGAAAAAATTTCTCTATTTACAGATGTTAAAAAAGAGAAAGTTTTTGAATCAGTTGATGTTGATATTATTTATAAAATGATACTTAATCTTAAAAAACAAAATATCGATGACTATATTTTAGAACATTTTAATTTAACCCCTAAAAAAGAATCAGATTTAAGCAGTTGGAGTTCTTTAATTGAAAAAATTAGTTTACTCAAAAAGAGTGTAACAATTGGTTTAGTAGGGAAATATGTAAGTTTGCATGACGCTTATTTATCCGTTAGTGAAGCGTTATCCCATGCAGGATATCATTTAGATAGACATATAAAAATCATATGGTTAGACAGTGAAAAAATCACTGAAGAAAACGCTCAAGAAACATTAAGTCCCCTTGATGGAATATTAATTCCTGGTGGGTTTGGTAAGAGGGGTACTGATGGAAAGATTGTTGCGATAAAGTATGCAAGAGAAAACAATATTCCATTACTGGGCATTTGTTTAGGAATGCAATTAGCATTAATTGAATTTGGAAGAAATGTTGTAGGAATTAAAGATGCAACTTCAAGTGAATTCCATCCACACACGAAATATGCAATAATTGATCTATTAAAAGGTCAAGATTTAGAAAAAATTGGCGGAACTCAAAGATTAGGTTTACATGAATTTAAATTAAAACCAAAAACATTAGCTTACAAATTATATAGGAAAACTAAAGTAAAAGAAAGACACAGACATCGTTATGAATTTAATTTAGAGTATAAAGAGCAATTTGAACGTCATGGTTTAGTCTTTAGTGGTATAAATGAATTATATGGTGGCTGTGAAATAATGGAATATCCTAAAAATGACTTCTTTATTTGTAGTCAGTTTCACCCAGAATTTATTAGCAGACCTTTAAAACCACATCCTTTATTTTGTGGATTTGTGAAAGCGGCTAAAAGATATAGTAAAAATAAGAAAAGTTGTAATAGAAACTAAAAAAAGCGTATAATAATATATGAATGGAGGTATAAATTATGTTAGTTAATGCAAAAGAAATGTTAAAAAAAGCTCGTAAAGAAGGGTATGCGGTAGCGCAAATCAACATTAATAACTTAGAATGGACAAAAAGCGCGCTACAAGTTGCGGAAGAATTAAAATCACCAATAATTTTAGGAGTTAGTGAAGGAGCCGCAAGGTATATGGGTGGTTTTAGAACCGTTATGGCAATGGTTAGAGAACTTCATGACTATTTAGGAATTACCGTACCAGTGGCGGTTCATTTAGATCATGGGACATATGAAGGTTCATTAAAAGCTTTAGAGGCTGGATTTACTTCAATTATGTTTGATGGGTCACATTATCCAATTGAAGAAAATGTTGCTAAAACAAAAGAAGTTGTAAGACTTGCTCATGCAAAAGGAGTTTCTGTTGAGGCAGAAGTTGGTGGTATTGGTGGAGAAGAAGATGGTGTGGTTTCTGCTGGAGAACAAGCAGATGTTGAAGAGTGCCGTTTAGTGGCTTCATTAGGTGTTGATATGTTTGCTGCTGGAATTGGTAATATTCATGGTAAATATCCTAAAAACTGGAAAGGTTTAAATTTTGAATTATTAGAAGAAATCGCTAATGTTACTAAAGGTATTCCACTTGTGTTACATGGAGGAACAGGAATTCCAGAAGAACAAGTATTAAAATCTATTAAATTAGGTGTTTCAAAAATTAACGTAAATACTGAATGTCAATTAGCTTTCGCTGATGCAACAAGAAAATATATTGAAGCAGGAAAAGACTTAGAAGGCAAAGGATACGATCCAAGAAAATTACTAGCTCCAGGTGCTGAAGCAATTAAAGAAGTGGTAAGAGAAAAATTAAGGGTTTACGGTTCAGTAGAAAAAGCATAAGTAAATAAAATGTAAAAATAAAGGGGTTTCATTTGAAATCCCTTTTAAAATGCTTGAATTAAAAAATATCCAATGTATAATTGATTTACATGGAGGAGGTCTTTATGCAAGATGTACTTTATAATGATTATGCTAGTTGGGTAATTGAAAAGTCAGAACTTTTCAATAAATTAACTCATCATAATTCTATATTGCTAGAAAGGTATAAATATGCAAAAGAAGTAGTGAAACATTTATACCAAAAAAAACTAGATTTAAAAACACTAACTGAAGATGAAGAAGCAATCTTTTCTTTTGGTTTTTATTATTTGTTTGAAGAATTTGAACAAATTTCTACTATTTTAAATAAAACATATAATGGCGATATTAAAAGATTTAATGCTAACATAGATGCGATAAATTTATATTTAAGCGCAGTTGAATTTGAACAAGAAATTTATAACTCATTTCCTGATTTTGAAAAAGCAAAACCAATTATTGATTTAGAATTTGAAATTCTTACATTAATAGAAAACGAAGAAAAAGTTTCTAAAGAAATGTATGAAAAATTTGATGAAATAAGCACGAAAATATTTACTGATTTAAAATTAGATTTTTATCCTATTAATGAAATATTTTTTGATATAGCGGATGAAATGGGTTTATTATAAAAAACCTAAGCATTTTTAAGCCTAGGTTTTTTTATTTGTGCCTCATGTGTGGAAATAATATTACATCTCTAATGCTTGCCGCATCTGCAAGTAACATTACAAATCTATCAATTCCAATTCCTACTCCACCAGTAGGTGGCATGCCATATTCTAATGCTTCTACGAAGTCCACATCCATTTCACTAGCTTCTTCATTACCAAGTTCACGCTCTTTTAGTTGTGCTTCAAATCTTTCTTTTTGATCAATTGGATCATTAAGTTCACTAAACGCATTAGCGTACTCTCTACTATCGATAAATAATTCAAAACGATCTGTAAAACGCGGATTTTTTTTATTTTTCTTTGCAAGTGGACTTATTTCAATTGGATATTCATAGATAAATGTTGGTTCTACAATGTTAGGTTCAACATATTTATCAAAGAAAGCCTCAATAATATGACCAATGCCAAAGTGTTTTTCCACATTAATATCATACTCATTAGCTAATAATTTAGCTTCTTCTAAAGAAGTGACCTCTTTAAAATTTATATCAGTTTCTTTTTTAATTGCATCGCACATTGTAACTCTTCTAAATGGTGGCTTTAAAGAAATTTCTTTATCTTGATAAGTAATATCATAAGTTCCTAATACATCTTTTGTAACAGAAGATAGTAAGTTTTCTGTTAATTCCATCATTCCTTCCATATCAGTATAGGCTTGGTATGCTTCAACTGTGGTGAATTCAGGATTATGTTTAGAACTCATACCTTCATTTCTAAAAAGTCTACCAATTTCATAAACTTTTTCTAATCCACCAACGATTAGTCTTTTTAAATGAAGTTCTGTCGCAATTCTTAAATAGAAATTCATATCTAAAGTATTGTGATATGTTACAAATGGTCTAGCGGAAGCACCACCTAAAATACCTTGTAAGATAGGAGTTTCAACTTCAATAAAACCTCTATTATCTAAATATCTTTGAAACGATCTAATTATTTTAGGTCTTAAAATAGCTATTTCGCGCGCTTTTTCATTAACGATTAAATCAACGTATCTACGCCTTCTCGCTTCTTCAATATCTTGTAATCCTCCCCATTTATCAGGTAGAGGTCTTAAAGCTTTTGTAAGGTGAGTATATTCTTTTGCCCAAACGGTTAATTCATTAGTTTTAGTTCTAAAAAGGTGTCCTTCAATTCCAATAATATCACCTAAATCACTATGTTTAAATAAGTTAAAAGAAAACTCTCCTACATCATTAAATCTTACATAAATTTGAATTCTACCATCTCTATCTTGAAGAGTAATAAAACCAGCTTTTCCTTGAACTCGTTTTAAAACTATCCTTCCTGCGACAATAACCGTTTTATTAATTTGTTCTAACTCTTCTTTAGTGTATTTAGAGAACTCATCATGAATTTGTTTAGATAAATGAGTTCTATCAAAACGTTCTCCGAACGGATTAACTCCTAATTCTTTTAATTCTTCAACTTTTTTAAACCTAAAAAGTTCTTGTTCAGTCATAATTATCAATCCTTTCTATTAAGGTTATTAGTTTTCTTTTTCATCTATTAAATCATACATAGAATCAAACTGTGATATAGAAGTAACTTTCACAGTAATTGATTTTTTTTTAAAGTTAATTTTAATAATATCGCCTATACTAAGTTTATATGATGGTTTAACGATTTTATCATTAACATATACAAAACTATTTTCTGCTGCTTCTTTAGCGACAACACGCCTTTTAATTAATCTCGATTGTTTTAAATACTTATCTAATCTCATGATAATAGCTTATCTTCCGCTTGAATGTGAGAAGAAAGAACTTCTTCATTATTATTTTCATTATTATAAGCACGTTTTAAAGTACCTGTTTCAACAATTTCATCAATATCTTGTTTAGTTAACGTTTCTACTTTTAATAAATATTTAGCAATTGTATCAAGAAGTTTTCTATGTTTAATAATAATCTCTGTTGCTTGAGTGTGAGCTTTGTTAATAATTTCTCTAACCTCCCTATCAATTTCTAAGGCAACTTGGTCAGAGAAGTTCTTTTCTTTAAAGTAATCCCTACCTAAAAATACATTACCACTATTTGATTCATATTGTACCGGACCTAAGTCACTCATCCCATATTCAGTAACCATCGCTCTAGCGATTTTTGTGGCAGTTTGGAAGTCTTGATAAGCGCCAGTAGTCACATCACCAAAGACAATTTCTTCTGCGACTCTACCACCTAAATATCCAGTGATTCTCGCAAGAAGTGAAGTTTTAGTTTCTAAGAAAGTTTCCTCTTCAGGCATCATTAAGTTATATCCACCCGCTTGACCTCTCGCAACAATAGTAACTTTTTGAACAATATTAGAACCTTCTAATTTAAGTCCAATTACTGCATGTCCTGCCTCATGATAAGCAATAACTTTTCTTTCTCTTTCGGTGACTTTACGGCTTCTTTTAGCTGGCCCTAACATCACCCTGTCCATCGCTTCATCCAAATCATCAATACTAATAACTTTTCTATTTCCTCTTGCGGCAAGTAACGCTGCTTCATTAAGTAAATTTTCAATATCAGCACCACTAAATCCAGGAATTCGTTTAGAAAGATCTTCAAAATTAACATCATCATCCAAGCGTTTATTTCTTGCATGAACCTTTAAAATTTCTTCTCTACCTTTCACATCAGGTAAGTCGATTGTAATTTGTCTATCGAAGCGACCAGGTCTAAGTAAGGCAGGATCTAAAACATCTGGACGGTTTGTCGCAGCCATAATGATAATTCCCGCATTTGGATTAAATCCATCCATTTCTACTAATAATTGGTTTAAAGTTTGTTCACGTTCATCGTGGCCTCCTCCCATACCCGCACCACGCTGTCTACCAACTGCATCAATTTCATCAATAAAGATAATACATGGTGAGTTTTCTTTTGCGACTCTAAATAAGTCTCTTACTCTTGAAGCCCCAACTCCAACAAACATCTCAACAAAGTCAGAACCACTAATTGAGAAGAAAGGTACATTTGCTTCTCCCGCAACAGCTTTTGCGAGTAAAGTTTTACCCGTTCCTGGCGCCCCAACTAATAAGACACCCTTTGGAATTCTTGCCCCAATATCACGATATTTTTTAGGATATTTAAGGAAATCAATAATTTCTTCAAGCTCTTGTTTTTCTTCTTCAATACCCGCAACATCTTTAAATGTAACAGTTTTAACGCTAGCTAATCTTGCTCTTGATTTCGCAAAGTCAAAGGCTTGTTTATTAGCGCCACCACCACTCATAGTTCTCCAAACAAAAACTCCCAAGATAACAAGTAAAATAATTGGAAGGATAATAGATAAAATATCCCAAAATGAAACCCCAGATCTTTCAATATACTTGACTTCAATACTGTGTGTACTTAAATCAATCGCTTCAATTCGCTCTGCCCAACCACTAGCAGTGACATAAAAATCATAAGTGAGTTTATCACCTTTATAAACTTTAACGCGGTAAGAAGTTAAGTCTGTTGCAACCACACTATAAGTAATAGTTGTTCCATTTAGTTCATCATTCTTAATTAAAGTTTCAAACTGAACTAGTGATAACCTTTCAGGTTCTTTAGCTTGAAAAAGTTTATTTAGAAAAAAGAAACTTCCAAATAAAATAATTGCGAATATAATATAAATTCCATATCCTCTTAAAGGCCTTTTATTTTGTTTTTTTTCATTCATAATTAAAACCTACTTATCATAAACACTTTCTTTTAATATTCCAACATAAGGTAAATTTCTATAAAATTCATTGTAATCAAGACCATAACCCACTACAAAGACTTTGGGAATGGTGATTCCAATGTATTTTGGAGTAAAGGGAATTAATCTTCCTTCTGGTTTATCTAAAAGAGTTACAACCTCAACACTTTTAGCACCTCTATGCCTTAATAACCTCACAACGGTATCTAAAGTTTTACCAGTATCAACAATATCTTCACAAATAATAATATCTCTATTATAAACAGAAGTATTAATATCCATTCTAATCTTAATATCACCAGAAGAAGAAATTCCCCCATGATAACTCTTCACATCCATAAATTCAACTTCTACAGGAAGATCGATATATTTCATTAAATCGCTCATAAAAGGGATACAACCCTTTAATAATCCGAGAAGAATAGGATTTTCTTTATCTTTATAATCTAGAGTTATTTGCTTACCTAGCTTAACACATAAATCTTTAATTTGTTTTTCCGTTACTATAACTTCTTTGATATCTTTTTTCATTTTATTACCCCCTAACGAATTTAAGCAATATTTTATCTTTATTTTTGGGATTTTCATTATAATATTTACCTAAAATAGCTAAAACTTGATTATTTGAATCCACAATAAGTAAATCATTATCTCTTATGTCTTTAGGAATCTTTTTATCAATGTAAAAATCCTTTACCTTTTTATGTCCATAATGAAAATATAACATATCTTTAGGCCTCCTATTTCTTATAAATAGCGGAAGCGCTAATTTATTATAGCACAAAACAACCTTATAGTTATCCAAATCTTCTAAATCATTTGAAAATGAAATGATAGTATTATCATTTAAAACATTAAACGCACTTAAATTTAGCTTTTGATTTATTTCAATAGTTTTTCTTTTTTTTTCTAAAAGAACCTTCTTATAAACTTTTTTAAAGATATAGTCCTTTCCTAGATCATAATAACTGTTAGGTCCGCCAGTTTCTAAAAAGGAAATAATCTCTTCGATTTTCTTATAAGTAAAAGAAATGTCCTTCTTTTCTAATAAGTAAGCAATGACATCTTTTCTAATAGCGTCATCTAATTTTAAGAAGTCACTAATTAAGAATGAATCACTGTTTTTTAAAAAAGAAGTAGAGGTTTTTCTAATATAGAAAAAAGCTTCACTAAGTGTTTTATTATATTGAATTATTTTTTTTAATAATCCCTCATTTTCTTTTAATAATAAGGGAATAATTTCTTGCCTATATCTGTTTCTAGTATAAATATCACTTTGGTTAGAAGAATCTATAAAGTATCTAATATTATGTTCTTTTGCATAAGTTAAAATTTCTTCTTTCGAAACAAAAATTAACGGTTTTAAAAAATATATTCCATCTTTATAATACGAATCTACAAAACCACTATAACCTAATAAATTAGATCCTCTTGAAATACGCATCAAAATAGTTTCTAATAAATCATTTAGATGATGTGCCGTAATTATGACATCGGTTTCATATTTTTTTGCAACATTAATTAGATGAAATCTTCTTTGGTTGTGAGCTTCATTGTGAAAGTCTTCTTTAATATCTAATTTAAAATATTCAAATGGGTAGCCAAATTTATCCGCAAGCATTTTAACATATTCAGCCTCTAAAATCGATTCTTGTCTTTGTTGGTGGTTAAAATGAACAACAACTAAATCTGCGTTTAATTCTTTTAATAGGTATAATAAAACGGTAGAATCGACTCCACCGGAAACACTTAAAACAATTTTCTTTTCTAAATGTAAAGTTATCACATTTTTTACCTTAAATAACATTTTATCACCTATTATATGTTATTATAACATAACAAAGGAAAAGATTTATTTAGAACAAACATAAATATGTGTGTTATAATATATTAATCTTGGAGGAATAGGTATGTTAATTTTGGCAAGCAAATCGGAAAGAAGAATTAAACTATTAAAAGACATTGGTTTAGAGTTTAAAGCTGTTGCACATAATGTAGATGAGTCTTACGATCCCAAACAAGCTCCACAAACAATTGTTCAAAAACTTTCTAAAAGGAAAGCGGAAGGAGTTTTAAAAGAATATCCTCATGATACTGTAATTGCTGCAGATACTTTTGTGGTGTTTGAAGAAACAATATTAGGAAAACCTAAAAATGAAGATGAAGCTTTTGAAATGCTTAAAAAACTTTCAGGCAAAAAACATGAAGTTTATACTGGTGTTACGATAGTAAACAAACAAAGGTCAAAAACTTTTTATAGCGTATCTAGCGTTTATATGAAACCATACAATGATATTGAAATTTATGAATATATTAAGACACAAGAACCACTTGATAAAGCTGGTGCATACGCTATTCAAGGTAAAGGGAGTAAACTTGTTGAGAAGTATACTGGTGATTTTTTTACAATTGTAGGGTTGCCATTAAAAGAACTTCAAAAAGAATTAAAAAAGTTTGATTATTAATGTTTATAAAAACATAAAAGGGCTATTTAAAGCCCTTTTTTATTGTTTTTGATTATCTTTCTTTTCTTGTTTTCTTTTCCTTAGATATTTATTAAGATAATAGATTCCAAATCCAAGACCAACCGCTGGAACAATTAATACTAACCAAGGTATTAATGTTACAAATACCAAGATTAAGAATTGAACAAATTTGACCATATTATTCCAACCAGTTTCAATTTGTCTACCAACTTTATTATTAAATCCTTTTGTAGGAGCGTTCGTAGATTGATAGATATATATTTCAACTGTAGAAAATTCTATTAATGAATCATAAACTAATAAATCATGATTCAATTCATCAATTAATCTTTCTAATTGAGCAATTCTTGTGTTGATTTGTAAGATTTGATCATATGATGCTGTATCAATTAATTCTTGTAGTCTGAGATATTCTTTTTCGTATGTAACTTTTTTATTAGTTAAATCTTGATAGTTGAAAGAAACATCTTCTGAAGTTAATCTAAAAGAACTAACATCATAATCATCTTTTAAAGCTGCGATAAAAGCATCCAATCTCGATGTTTTAATTCTTAGTTTTAAATAAATTTGAGTAAGATCTCTAGTTTCAGCATCTTTAAAATCATCATCAACCATTAAGGCTATGATTGAATCAGCACTTTTTTCAATATCTTTTGCATAAATAGTTGTTGATACGGTATAGATAATTTTTCTTTCAGGTGCTTCATCAGTAATAATTCTTGTATCTGACGTTCCACTTCCATCATTAGGACCAATATCAGACTTTCCACACCCAACAAGCATAAAACTTGCCAATAATATAATTAAAAGTCCAGTTATAAATCTTTTCATATTTTTTCACCTCGCATACATAATACCTTAATCATTAGTTAATATCAAGAATCAAGAATGACGCTTTTTTAGATATAAACTAATTAATTTTTGTATTTCAACAACAACTACTGGAGTTATCGCAAGTGCTAAAACAATTAACCATTCTATAAAATTAAGATTTGATAAATCAAATAGTCCCCTTGTAAAAGAAAAGACAATTGTTAAAAGTTGTAGAGAAAGACTAATTATAAAGGCATAAAGCAAATATTTATTAAATTTTGTTTTAATAATGGATTTTGTTTCTGACTTAATATTAAAGGCATGGAACAATTGTGAAATTGATAAAACCATAAAAGTCATTGTTGAAGCGTTTAATAATTTAACATCTCTATTACCCTCATGAATATAATAACCAATCACAAACGCTGTAAATGATAATAAACCTAACATAACGCCTTGCCAAGCAATCTTAATTCCTAAACCGCTTGAGAAAAATGACTTTTTACTATCTCTTGGTTTTTCTTTCATAATATCTTCTTCCTTAGGCTCTAAGCCGATTGCGATAGCCATAAGTGAATCAGTAACTAAATTAACCCATAAAATTTGTACAGCAGTTAAAGTTGTTACAGCACCACCAAATATTAATGCGCCTAGTACTGTTCCTAGTAAAATAGTAATAATTTCACCAATATTACAAGAAAGTAAGAAGTGGATTGCTTTTTTAATGTTCGCATAAATTCCTCTACCTTCACCCACTGCATTAACAATAGTAGTAAAGTTATCATCAGCTAAAACCATATCTGCAGCACCTTTAGATACCTCTGTTCCAGTAATACCCATCGCAATTCCAATATTGGCTGTTTTAAGTGCTGGCGCATCATTAACACCATCACCAGTCATCGCCACAATATTACCTTTATTTTTCCAAGCTTCAACAATTCTAACCTTATTTTCAGGGCTAACTCTCGCATACACTTTAATATGTGGAAGAAGTTTATTAAATTCTTCATCATTTAATTTATCAAGTTCAACTCCTGAAATTGCGATATCATCTTCATATCTAATAATATTTAAATCTTTCGCAATCGCAAGCGCAGTGTTCTTATGATCTCCTGTAATCATTATGACATCAATTCCAGCACCATAAGAAACCTCTATTGCATCTTTAACTTCTGGTCTTGGTGGATCAATCATCCCAACAAGTCCTAAAATATGGATATCTTCCTCTAAATATTTATGATTTAATTCTTTTAAAGGTTTATTTTTATCAATTTTTTTATAACCAACCGCTAAAACTCTTAAAGCCTTGTTAGTCATACTTTGGTTAGCTTCTTCATAAACTTTAGTATCATCTTTACTTCTTAAAAACATTACATCAGGAGCCCCTTTAATAACTGCGTAACGTCCATCAGGAAAATCATGAACAGTAGTCATTAATTTTCTTTCAGAATCAAAAGGAAGCTCGCTAATGCGTGGATAAGAAGAAGCAATTTCAATTGGGTTTTCTTTTAATAAAATCGCTAAATCAATAAACGCAACCTCAGTTGGATCACCAATTTTACTATAGTTATTTTCTTCATCTAAATTAACTTTAGTATCATTACATAAAACACCATAAGTTAATAATGTATTTAAATTTTTATCTAGTTTAGTATTATTATCAACCTGAACTTCTTTATTATCATAAAACACATGCGTAACAGTCATTACATTTTGAGTAAGTGTTCCTGTCTTATCACTACAAATAGTAGAAGTAGAACCTAATGTTTCTACTGCATGAAGACTTTTCATAATTGCTTTTTGTCTTGCGAGATTTTGCATTCCAAGAGCAAGTACAATTGTAATAATTGCCGGTAATCCTTCAGGAATTGCCGCAACAGCTAAGGCAACAGAAGTCATTAACGAATCTTTCCAAACTACCCAAGTAACAGGTGTGTTATCAAGGGCGTAATGTTGGATAATATTAATCGCGAAAATTAAAACAGTAATTGAAATTGCGATAATCGCTAATATTTTTCCTAATTGAGAAATAGATTTTTGAAGTGGTGTATCATCTTCTTTAGCAGCACTAATCATTTGAGCGATTTTACCAATTTCAGTGTTCATTCCTGTGCCCACCACAACCCCAACAGCTCTTCCATATGTCGCAACTGTTGACATATAACTCATATTAATTCTATCACCCAAAGGAATATCTTTATTTTCTAAAACATCAATACTTTTTTCAACCGGAACAGCCTCTCCAGTTAAGGCAGATTCATCAACTTTTAAGTTAACACATTCTACTAATCTAACATCGGCAGGAATATAATCTCCTGCCTCAATTAAGACAATATCACCAATAACTAAATCACTTACATCAACAATCATTTCAATTCCATCACGTCTAACTTTAGCGTGTGGAGAAGCCATTTTCTGAATTGCATGAAGGGCTTTTTCCGCTTTCGCTTCTTGAAAAATTCCTAAAAGTGCGTTTATCAAAACAATCGCAATTACTAAAATACCCTCCGTAACATCACCAGTAATAAAACTTAATACTGCTGCAGCAAGTAAAATAATAATCATAAAATCCTTAAGTTGATCAAAAAACTTTAAAATTAAAGATCTTTGTTTAGGCTTTTCTAATTCATTTAAACCGTATTTTTCTATCCTTATATTAACTTCTTTTTGTGATAAGCCGGAACTAATATTAGTTTCTAATTCCTTCATCACAACTTCTTTTTCTAGTTTATGATATTCCATAATTACCTCCACATGAATATTAACCCTTTTACATTCATATAATTTATTATAATACTAAGATTAACAAAAGCAAACAAAAAAGGTAACTTCACATTACCTTTTTTACATTGTTAGTTTTTCTAAATTATTCCTAATAAGATTAATAATTTTTTCAACATCTTCATTAGGTTCAATACATATATTTTTAGTTAAAAAAATAATATCTTTAAACTCATTTAATATTAAGTTTAAAATACTTTTTCCATTTAAATTCCAACTATCAAACTCTTTTATGATATCTTCTTTGTTGATGGAGTCAATATCATATTTTTTATTTATAGACATTGCCATATTTTTAGAAATGTCCTCATATATATAAGTAGAGACAATATCGTAAAATGGTGCCAATATAATACCCTCTTTATAAAGTATTGAAATATTTTTAGCATGTGCATCACAATTACCAATAAGAAAATTGAAAACGAGAAGTTTTGCCAAATTTAATACTTCTAAAGCGGGATTTTTCAAGTTATTTTTAATAAAATTGGAAACATCTTTAAAACTAGGACCACCATCTATTTGATATTTGTTTTGGGGTCTGATTGATAGAACTTGACAAAAATCCTCTTGATGAATTCTTAAATTATTTAATCTATCATATCTAGTGATTAATAGATAAGGATAAGGTTCTTTTTTGTAGTCCACTTTTGAAACAGGAATACCCAAGAGTTCCGCAAGAGTAGTAGAAAAATATTCATTTATAAGCAAACTAGGAAACGTTAGATTATTAAATTTGATAATATAATTAGATGGATTTGAAATATTTGGAAGAAAATATTTGTTATTACGAATAATTAAAGATAATTTATTTTGTGCTCCTGCTAAAGAAAGGCGCATTCCTTTTTCATAAAAAAACTTTCCACTTTCATTTTTATTTAAAATATTTAAAAAGTTTTCATAAGATAATTCTTTTGGAGGTGTTTTAATATTTGAAGGTTCGTTTGTAAAAGATATTGCACCAGCACAATCTTCACCTATTTTAGATAATATAGAAAAGGGATTATTTTGTGATACTAAATGTATTTTCGCAACATTAGTTAGTATTTGACCTTCAGGTAAAAGATTTTCTAAAAAAGGTCTTACAACTTTATCTTTATAAACAACATTAAAGTCTTTCATAGAAAGGGAAATGATTTCTTTACTTTTAGGATAATATTCAAATGAATAAGACTTCCCGTTTGTTTCTTTTAATATTCCTACTTTTGTTTGATTTAAATAAACATCTAAAGTTCTAATCATTATATATTACCTCCAAACTAATGTTTAAAACCTTTAAAACATGTAAAACTTTTCCCAATTCTAAAGTTGGTTTGCCGTTTTCAAGTTCACTTATAAATCTGACGCCAGTATTAGATAAAGCAGCTAAATAAACTTGAGTTAATCCTAGCTCTTTTCTTTTCTTTCTAACAATTTTTCCAATAGTTTTAACGTCCATAATATTCCCCCTCGGTATTATTATACTATAAAAAACAATAAAATCAATGTTTTTATACCGTTCGGTAAAATAAACAACAAAACTAAATAAAAAAAAGGTTATTGTTACCGAGCAGCAAAATAAATAACCTTTTTTAAATTATTTTTTCTTTTGTTTGATTTTGTTTAAATCTTCAACAGTAAAATAATGTTTATTATTACAATATCTGCAAACAATTTCAGCACCATTATCTTCATTAATAAGTTTATCTAAAAATTCATCATCTAATTTCATTAACGCAGTTTCATAATATTCTTTTGTGCATCCACAATGATATTCTAGGGTTGTTGTTGAAAGGAGTTTTTCTGTACCACCACTTAATAATTTTAAAATGTCTATTGTATTCATACCCTCTTTAAACATATTAGTAACGCCAGTTAATTTACTTAAAATTTCTTCAATTTTAGTAATTGTTTCTTCACTTGCGTTTGGAAGAAGTTGGATAATAAATCCACCAGCATACATCACTTCATTTCCTACTAAAACACCCACACCAACAGAAGAAGGAGTTTGTTCAGACAAAGTAAAATAGTAAGTAAAATCATCACCAATTTCGCCTGTTTGTAAAGCAACACTAGATATAAAAGCATTTTTAAGTTGAGGGTCTCTTAATACCGTTAATGTGCCATTTCCTACTGCCATTCCTACGGCTAGTTTTCCTGTTTTATTGTTTTTAATATAAACACCAGGATTTTTAATATAAGCTCTTAATGAACCATTATTATTAATGTCTACAAGCATACTTCCAATAGGCCCATCACCTTCAATTTTTAATGTTACAAGCGAATTGTCTTTATACATCGGCACCATTAATCCACCAACAGTTAAGAGTCTTCCTAATGCGGCAGTAGCGGTAGGTTCTGTAGAATGAATTATTCTAGCTTTTTCAACTAAGTTTTTGGTTGATGCGACATATATTCTTGTTTCATTATTATAGGCAGTCGCGATTAATACATGATCCATACTAACACCTCAAGGATAATTGTATCACAAATGTGATATAATTTTTTAAAGGTGATTATTAAATGTTTTATATTGGTAATGTTAAAATTGAAAATAAACTTATTTTAGCTCCTATGGCAGGAATTTCTAATGCTGCATATAGACTTATCGCAAGAAGTTTAGGCGCAGGGTTATGTGTAAGTGAAATGGTTTCTGATAAAGGGCTAATTTATGAAAATATTAAAACAAAATCTCTTCTTACAAGTTTTAAAGGTGAACACCCTTACTCTCAACAAATCTTTGGTAGTGATATAGAAACGCTAAAGAAAGCTGCAATATATGTAGATAAATATACAGATGCGGATATTATTGATATTAATATGGGTTGTCCCGTTCCAAAAGTAGCGCTTCGTTCACAAGCAGGAGCGGCACTTTTAAAAGATCCAAATAAAATTTATGAGATTGTAAAAGGGGTTAAAGAAGTAATTAAAAAACCTCTTACTGTGAAAATTAGAAGTGGTTGGGATTTTAATAGTATTAACGCAGTAGAAGTTGCGAAGGAAATTGAAGAAGCTGGGGCGGATGCGATTACTATTCATGCGAGAACGCGTTCTCAAATGTATTCAGGTAAAGTTGATTTAGATATTATTAAGAGTGTTAAAGCATCAGTTAAAATACCAGTAATTGGTAATGGAGATATTGTTGATGGACCTACCGCTAAACACATGCTTGAATATACAAAATGTGATGCTGTAATGATTGGAAGAGCGGCTTTAGGTAATCCATTTATTTTTAGCGAAATTAATGCATATTTAAATAATGAAGAATATATTTATCCAACTAAAGAAGAAATAAAAAAAGTATTAATAAAACACTACGAATTATTAATACTTCTTAAAGATGAACATATCGCAACCTTAGAGATGAGGGCACTTGGTTCACATTATTTTAAAGGTTTTCCTAGCGCTAGTGAAGCAAGGAGTAAGATGTCCAAAATTAACACAAAAGAAGATTTTTATAATGTGATAAATGAATATTTATAAATAAACAGATTATCTTATAGATAAAACATATTCCGAAAATCTATCTATTTGATTTTTATACATAATCGTTGAAATAATAATCGCCTTTTCATATTCAGTTTTTAACACTTTTGTTTCTTCATTTAAGATATTTATTAAGTGTTGTTTATCATAAGGGATACTTAATTTAACACTTATGTGAGGACCGAATAATTTTTCATAAATAAATTCAATTAAAACATCAATATTGTCATTTGTTAAATTAGAAATCCAAAAGTCATTTTTAGGTTTTTCATTTAATAAATCAAGTCTAGTATAAACGTTTTTAATAGGAATATTATTCACATTTAACTCTTTTAAAACGCCTAATGTAGTTTCTTCATGAAGGCGTTTATTTTTATGTGTTCCATCGATTATATGTAAGATTAAATCAGAATTTTGAACTTCACTTAAAGTTGATTTAAAAGAATTAATAAACTCGTGAGGTAATCTTGATAGAAATCCAATAGTGTCCGTAATAATAAAAGAAGGATAACCTTTTTTGGTTATTTTTCTTGCGGTAGTATCTAAGGTTGCGAAAAGAATATCTTTTTCAAAAACAAGCCTTTCGCTATTTAAATGTCTTAATAAACTATTTAAAGTAGCGCTCTTACCAGCGTTTGTATAACCAACTAATGAAACTAAAGGGATTTGTTCGGTATATCTTTGTTTTCTTGAGGTTTCCGTTTCAGTTTTTAGTTTTTTTAAAGACCTTTCTATTTTCTTAATATTATTTAAAATAACTCTTCTATCAAGTTCTAGTTTTGTTTCTCCTGGGCCCTTGGCGTTATAAGTTCCTCCACCCTGTCTCGATAAAGAATTACGCATTCCCACAAGTCTAGGAAGAAGATACTTTTGTTGAGCAAGCGAAACCTCTAATAAGGCCCCTTTAGTTTTCGCTCTTTCAGCGAAAATAGAAAGAATTAAAAAACTTCTATCAATAATTTGTGTATCTAAAGTATTTTCTAAAGTTCTGATTTGAGCGGGAGTTAGTTCACAATCAAAAATAACCATATCCGCATCTAATGCGGTAACGGCATCTTTGATTTCTAAAACTTTACCTTTACCAACATATGTTTTTATATTTGGTTTATCTAACTTTTGAGTTATTTCTAAAACAACTTCGATATTAAGAGCTTTAGTTAAGTTTTTAAGTTCTTCCATAGAATCAACAATATTATAAGTGTTTAAATCTAGACCCACTAAAATAGCTTTATCCATTATTCCTCCAAATTAAAAGGTAGCATTTCGCTACCTCTTATTATACTATAAACCGCATTTAAGTTGTGCATTACAATTTGTACAAGTGTGACAACCACCCACATCTTGAACAATTCCTTCTCTACAAATTGGACAAAGATTTCCAATTTCAATTCCAATTTCACGGTCTTGTCTATCACTTCTAAGTGGTGTAGGGGAATTATCTTGATGGGTTGGAGTTTGGAGTTCTTGAACTTCAACTCCAAGATCAACAATGTCAACTTGAATAGGAACATCCTTTTTATCTTCTTTTTTAAGAGTTAAGACTTGAGAGTCTCTTGAACCATCAACATAAACAGTTCCACCTTTAGCGCCACCTTTATAAAGACGCATATATAAGTGTTCTACATCTTCAACAGTATAACCTCTAGGAGCATTTACTGTCTTACTAATAGAAGAATCAACCCAGTTTTGAATAATACATTGAACATCTGCGTGTTCTTCAGGTGTTAATTCCATCGCACTAACAAAAATATCAGGTAATGTTTCTTTTGTGTATTGTGGATTTAACTCTAAATAATCTTCAACTATTTGAGCATTAACTTCCATAAATTTACCTAATCTACCACTACGATAATATGTAAATGCGAAGTAAGGTTCTAATCCTGTAGAGACACCAATCATCGTTCCAGTAGAACCAGTAGGAGCGATTGTAAGTAAGTGAGAATTTCTAATACGATATTTTAAAATGCCATCTCTAACTTTACGCTCTAATTTTTGTACATAGGGGCCATTAACAAACGCTTCTCTAGAACCGTGTGAATCTAAGAAAGGAAACGATCCTTTTTCTTTAGCGATATTAACACTTGCCATATAAGCTTCATTAGCGATAAAACGGAATAATTGGTTCACTAAGAGATTTCCCTTTTTACTACCATAGCGTAAATTCGCGTGAATTAATAAATCATGAAGTCCCATAACTCCCATTCCAACACGTCTTTCACCGAGGGCTTGTTCTTTGTTTTTATCTAAGAAATAATATGTTTGGTCAATAACATTATCTTGCATTCTAACCGCAATGTGGATAGTGCGTTTTAATTTATCCCATAACACTTGATGAGTTTTTTTATCAATCATTTCTGATAAGTTAAGTGCCGCTAAATTACAAACACTATAAGGAGCTAGAGGTTGTTCTCCACAAGGGTTTGTACAAACAACTTTTTGGCCATAAGATTTAGCGTTTGTATAATAGTTAGCGTTATCTAAAAAGAAGATACCCGGCTCAGCACTATAAGTTGCACAAATATTAATTAAGTTCCATAATTCTCTTGCAGGTAGAGTATGATAAATGTGTGATTTAAATCCTAATTTTTCCCATTCTCTTACATCACCAACATCTTTCCAATGTTCGTCATAATAAGCTTTTTCTTCTTTAGTGTAATTATCTAAATCCGGAAATTTTAAGTCATAATCTAAATTATGTTCAACCGCATACATAAACTCTTTAGTTAACGCAACACTAATATTAGCTCCAGTCATAAAATCAGGGTTACTAACTTCATAACGTCCACCTTCATTTAATAAAAGATGTGCTTTTTCAACAATTGCGCTATTAAATAACCTACTATCTTTTTCACTAGCTTCGATAATTCCATGATACATTTCAGCTTCATCGTTTGTTAAAGGGATAAATTTAAGTTTATCTTCAGCTGTTCTTCTAATTAAATCATTTTTAGTCGTTTCAATTAAAAATCTTAAAATTCTTGGATTTTGCATCTTAGAAATAATAAATTCAATAATATCTGGATGCCAGTCTGCAAGCATAATCATTTGGGCCCCTCTTCTTGAACCACCTTGTTCAACTAAGTGAGTTAATTCAGCTAAGTCATGTAACCAAGAAACAGAACCACTAGATTTGCCATTAACACCTTTTGCAAGAGCGTTTTTAGGTCTTAAAGTAGAACCATTTGTTCCTACTCCACCACCACGAGCCATAATTTCCATAACTTCTTTTCTATGTTGAGCTAGACCTTCTCTTGAATCATCAATAAAAGGCATTACATAACAGTTAAAATAAGTCACTTTTGCGTTTGAACCCGCACCATATAAAACTCTCCCCGCAGGAACTAAGTTAAGGTTAGAAAGTTCATAAATAAACGCATCAACTATTTCTTTAGATTCGCCTTGGCCTAAATTTGTTCCCACTCTTTTAGCGATTTGTTCATAGTAAAGTTCAAGCGGTTTTTCAATCTCTCTACGCGCTCTTTTGATTATACCATTTTCATGGTCATCACCAAGTTGACCAATAAACTCTTCTTCAATTTGAATAGATAAAAACTCATCATCAATTAACTCTATTACATAACCAACACCACGCGCTGGAAATTTAGGGTCGTGTTTTACAACTGTTACAACTAAATCTCCAACCGCTAAAGTTTTTAATTCCATATCTTTTTGAGTATATCTATCAAGCATAACTAGCCTTGAAACTCCTGATAGGCTTAACTTCATATCAGGAGTTATTGGAAATAAATGCTTAAAGTGTAAGTTTATATCTTTATTAATTTTTTCTTTTAATTTTTTTTCATAGGTTACCATAAAATCAAACCGCCTTTATCTTTGTAGTAGATATTATATAGTTATTAGGTCCTAAAAACAAGTAAAAAAACAAAGAAAAAAAGCCGCTTTCAACAACGTTAAATGGTTTATAGCGTGTCTGTGAGATTTTAAAGTTTTTAAGAAAAATTCAAAAAATATTTGAAAAAATTTTACAAAAAAATGGAGTGTTTTTGTTTGTTTTTTCTTTTTAAAAAGAAACTTAAATTAATGGATTTCGCTTAATAATAAGAAAAGCTTTTTTTAAGACAAGATTTTACTTTTTAATTTTTTTTAAATTAAAGGTATTAATAATTGAGAAAAAGGCGTTAAAAAGCGATAACCATACTACGAAAAAAAATATGAAAAAATACTCATAATCTTTAGTTATTATGATATAATAAAAAAAGGAAGTGATAACCTTGCAAGATATTTTGAGAATAATTTTAGATGCGTATACTTTGTGGATAATTCTTTATTTTTTATTATCCTTCTTTTTAACATCTAAGAGAGTATTTAAAGTATTCATTATCGCAGTCTTTATTTATTTGCTTGCGTTATTAGCGAAGAAGTTAAACTTAGAAGTGAGCAATCAAATACTTTCTTATGTAACTACGTGGTTACCGTTTTTTATTGTGGTAATTTTAAGCCCTGATATTAGAAGAGGTTTAGAGACAGCTTGGGTTGCGGATTCTAAACAAGATGGTGCTTCATTTGGCTCTCAAGAAACGAAAACGCACATTGTTGAAGCGGCGATGTATTTAAGTAGCCAAAATATTGGTGCTTTAATTACGATTGAGAAATATAACTCTCTTGATCAATACGCTGAAAGGGCGATTATTATGAACGCACTTGTTAGTAAAGAGTTATTAATTAATATTTTTATTCCTAATACACCTCTTCATGATGGTGCCGTTATTATTAGAGGTGATGAAATTAGATGTGCTGGAGCTTATTACACTTTAAGCGAAACAGTTAAACAAGATAAAACAATGGGTTCTCGTCATAGGGCAGCCCTAGGAATTAGTGAAATCACAGACTCACTTACTATCGTTGTTTCAGAAGAAACAGGAAATATTTCTATTGTGATTGAAGGAATTATGATTAGAGCTAATGATAGAGAAAAGATTTATGAATACATCAACATGTATATTAAGTAGGTGATGATATGAATAAATTTCAAAAAGTAATTATGAAAATAGGAAGTATACTTTTAAATCCAATTAAACTTATTTCTGGTTTAAATATTCCAGAAAAGTTTTTAGGTTTTGTTAATAAACATGTTTGGTTTAAAGTATTATTTTCTCTTGTGGTGACAGTCATAGTTATTTTAGTATGGTATTTAACTAAAGAAAACGGAAATTAATTAGGAGAAGATTATGTCATTACTACCGTTATTTCCTTTTATAATTAGCTGTTTATTAATCTTATTAGTCTTTTTATATGGCTTAATTGAAGATAAATTTAACCCAATCACCTTTAGCATTGCTTTAATTAATGCTTTAGGTTTTTTAGTTTATATATTTTTATTTAATAAGTTTGAAAAAGAAAAATGGTTTATATATACTTATTATGCTCACGCGGCTTTAACATTGTTAATTTTATTATTAGCGATATATTTATTTTTTAGAAAACTTTTATTCTTTAAACGTCATTATCAAATCTTTTTAACTTCGATGAAAGAAACAAGGTGGAATTGTTATTACGTTTTAGATCATAAAGAACGTATTAAAGAGATGAGCGAAGGAATGATAGAAGAGTTAGGAATGACAAAAGAAGAAATTATCGGCAAACCACTTTTTGAAATTCTTAATAAAACAATTAGAGTTAATAGTTTTGATGAAATTGAAACATCCAACCAAAACTTAGAAAGGTTTTATGAAGATTATAAAAAAACAGTCAAACCAAATCAATTTGATACCCACACAATGCATTTTCAAAATTATCAAGGAAAAAGTGTTTTAGTTCAACTTGTTGAACAACCGCTCTTTATTTTAGGAAGATATAGAGGAAGAATAAATGTTGGTGAGAAAAAAACGGATTTTGATTTAATTGGTATTGAAAGAGAGCTCACAAACACAAAAAGAGAATTAGAATCTTTAAGAATGAAATATGTTGCGACATTAGAATTATCAAATGAAGCATTATATTATATTGATTTAGATGAGAAATATATTTGGTTTTCAGAGCCTGCGATGAAAATATTAAATATGTATAATAATACAATGTTAATAGAAGATTTCTATAAATATATTTACAAAGATGATCTTAATTCTTATTTAGGAACACTTTCTAGCTTAACTGTTAGAAAACAAACATATAAAACTAAATATCGTTTCTTAAAAGATGGTAGTTATGTTTGGGTAGATGATAAAGGAAAACGAATTTTTGAAGATAAAAACTCTAATATTATTTCAGGTTCATTTAAACTTTATGAAAATAATGGTTATGAAAGATTAGGTGTTGACGTTTTAGATAATATCAAAGGAGAAAATGAAATATTTAGTCATCTAAATAATTTATTAAACAACCAAAGAACGTTTCAATTAGCGTTATTTGAACTATCAAATATTCCCACTATTAATAAAGAATATGGTCGTGAAATAGGAAATATGTTAATTTTAGAATATGTTAAGAAATTAAAGATGTCCTTTATTAGTGAATCTAGTGATATTTTTAGAGTTTCAGGACTAATTTTTGCGGTAACGATTGTAGATCCAAGAAAAATGGAACTTTTAAGGTCAGGCATTCTCCAAGACTCTGAATTTTTAAATTTACCAATGAATTATGGCGCGATAAGTACGAAAGTAGAAGTTTCATTAGGAATTTCTTCATCGTATAAAGACTCTAAAGATGCGCATAAGTTATATGAAATGGCTCATAAAGCTTTAAGTGTTGCGAAACATGAAAGTTTTAAATTAAATGTTTGTTATTACAGTGATTTAAATGGATAAAAAGACATTAAGAAAAAAAGCTTATAAATATTATGAGCAAATGAGTGATGATATTTATTTAAATAGAAATAAAGAGATTTTAGAATATATTGTTAATGATGAAAGGTTTCTTAATTCAAAAAAAGTAGCTTTATATTATCCAATAAAAAAAGAAATTAATTTACTTAGTTTAATGGTTCTTTTTCCCAATAAAGAGTATTTTTTCCCAAGAATGGAGGGAAACACTTTATCATTTAGAAAAGTTACGGATATTTTAGAGTTAGAAGATGCTAAATTTAATTTAAAAGAACCTAAAAAGACTTCTAAAATAGAAGAAAACATTGATATTTATTATGTTCCCTGTTTATTAACTAGTGGAGAATTTAGAATTGGTTATGGGAAAGGATTTTATGATAATTATTTTAAAAATCATCAAGGATTTAAAGTAGGAATAGTTCATAAAAAGTTAAAAAATGTACATGCTAAAATAGATGAACATGATATTCCAATGGATTATATTATTTGAGGGGTTAAGTTATGTATGATGCGATTATATTAGCTGCTGGAGTAGGAAAAAGAAGTGGTTTAGAAGAAAATAAAATCTTGTATATGCTTGAAGGTAAACCATTATTTATGCATAGTGTTGATGCCTTTTTAAAAGAAGGGGTTAATGTAATTTTAGTTATTAATCCACAAGATGAAGAAGAAATTTTAAAGTATTATAAAGGCACTTATACTTATGGTGGTAAAAATAGAAGTGATTCTGTATATAATGGTCTAAAAGAATCAAAAGCTAAATATGTTTTTATTCATGATGCCGCAAGACCTTTTATTAAAGATGATGTGATTATAAAAATAAAAGAAAAGTTAAGTGAGTATGATGCGGTAATGTGTTATCAAAGAGTAGTAGATACAGTTTATGAAGATTTTAAGGTTTTAAACCGCGATAAACTAATGATTGCATTAACTCCTCAAGCATTCTTAAAAGAAAAATACATGCTATGTTTTAAAAAAGAAGCGAGCAAGTTTACTGACGATATTAGTTTATATAAAAGTGTTTATGATGACGAGGTTGGTTTGGTGGAAACGGAAAATAAAAAAATAACAACTAAAGAAGACATTAAAGCATTAACTCCTAAATTTAAAATAGGCTATAGTTATGATATTCATAAAACTGATAAAAATAGACCTCTAATTTTAGGCGGTATTAAAATAGAAAATGATTTTGGCCTACTAGGACATAGTGATGCGGATGTATTACTTCATGCCATCAGTGAATCATTAATTGGCGCTTTAGGATTAGGTGATTTAGGAACACATTTTCCTGATACGGACTTACGATATAAAGACTTAGATTCTAAAAAAATTTTAATGTTTGTAAAAGATTTACTTAATAAAGAAGGATATGTAATAGAAAATATTGATGCAAGTATTTTCGCAGAAAAACCTAAACTTGCTAGATATATTCCTAAAATGAGAGAAGTTATTGCGGATGTTTTAAAGATAAATAAGGCGCAAGTAAATATAAAAGCGGGAACAAATGAAGGTGAAGATAGTGTAGGAAAAGGGCGTTCAGTAGCCGCTTCATGTGTTTCTTTAATAAGGAGAGTAAAATGATTATTGAAACAATTTTCGGACAATTTGAACTTTTAAATAATAATAAAGAAGCTTTTGATATTTTAAAGTTTCAAGAACGTTACGTTAAAGAGGTTTATGATAAATATGATTATATTGTTGGCGATATCAGTAGTGATATGTTACGTTTAAAAGGGTTTTATAGTGATACTAAAAAAGAACAAAACTATAAAGAAATTCCAATATATTTAAATGAATCATGTAATTATTATTGTGGGTATTTTATTTTAAGAAGGATTAAATAAAGGAGCGAAATATGACAGAACAAGAAAAATTAGTTCACGAACTGATAGATAGAATAAGACCTTACTTACACCGTGATGGTGGTGATATTGAAATTGTAAAAATTGAAGAAGGTATTGTTTATGTAAAAATGTTAGGCGCTTGTGTAGGCTGTCCTTTAATTGATGTAACATTAAAAGATGGGATTGAAAAAATGTTACTAGAAAATGTTCCAGGTATTATTGCGGTTATAACAGTATAATAGTATAGAGGGTGATTATATGATTTTGAAAAATGAAATAATTGCTGCGGAAGTTACTGGTTTTGCCCCTTATGGGGTTTTTGTTAAGGCTGGGGATTACGTAGGATTAATTCATATTTCAGAAATCAGCAACACCTATATTAAAGATATCTATGAATTTGCGAGTGTTGGAGATATTGTTAATGTGATGGTTTTAGATGTTGATTTAGAACATAAACAGTTAAAATTATCTTATAAAAAATGTCTAACAAACAGAAAAATAAAAGTTAAACCGTTAGAAATTGGCTTTAAAGCGATTAGTGATAAGCTAGATAACCAAATTAAAAAAGCGCTTAAAGAAATGGAGGATAAGACATGATTAAAGTTAATGATGAATTTACAAAACAGTTTATAAAAGAAGAGGATTTATCTAAAAAAATAGTAGAAATTCATAAAATGATTCATAATAAAACAGGAAAAGGTAATGATTTTTTAGGTTGGCTTTCGCAACCAAACATAAGTATTCAAGAGTTAGAACGTCTTAAGGCGGCTTCAAGAAAAATAAGAAAAGAATCAACAGTTTTAGTAGTTATTGGAATTGGTGGTTCTTATTTAGGAGCGAAAGCGGGGATAGAACTTCTAACAGATCCTTATAAAAAAGATTTTGAAGTTATTTTTGCAGGATATCATATGAGTGATAAAATGACCTCATCGTTACTTTCATATTTAGAAGATAAAGATTTTAGTATTAATGTTATTTCTAAATCCGGCACTACGACAGAACCAGCGATTGCGTTTAGATTATTTATGAATTTATTAGTTAAAAAATACGGAAAAAAAGCCGATGAAAGAATTTATATTACCACAGATCCAAAAGATGGCGCTCTAAGAGGGATTGCGATTAGTAAGAACTATCCAAGATTTACTATTCCAAAAGATATTGGCGGAAGATTTAGTGTTTTAACTGCGGTAGGGTTACTACCAATGGCTGTGGCAGGAATTGATATTGATGAAATATTAAATGGTGCTAAAAAAGCTTATAAAGATTTATTAAATGAACACAATAGTGCTTATGATTATGCTGCACTTAGATATAAACTTTATAAAGCTGGCAAAGATATTGAAATTTTAGTTTCATATGATCCAAGATTTGAATACCTAAAGAAGTGGTGGATTCAACTTTTTGGTGAGTCGGAAGGAAAAGATGGAAAAGGGTTATATGTTTCAAATGCGACATTTTCAACTGACCTACATTCATTAGGTCAAATGATTCAAGATGGAAAAAGAAACCTATTTGAAACAGTTATAAAAGTTAAAGAAGAAGAAAAAGATACCATTATTCCTTATAGTGAAAATAATTTAGATGGTCTTAATTATTTAGAAGGAAAAGCTTTATCAGAAATTAATAATAAAGCATTTTTAGGGACTTTAATTGCTCACAATGAAGGTAATGTGCCCAATATAATTATTGAAATTGAAAAAGTTGATGCCTATAACTTTGGTTATTTAGTTTACTTTTTCTTTAAGGCTGTGGCAATGAGTGCTTATTTATTAGATGTAAATCCTTTTAATCAACCAGGTGTTGAAGAGTATAAAAGAAATATGTTTGCTTTATTAGGTAAAAAAGGCTATGAAGATTTAGCTAATGAATTAAAAAAGAAATTAAAATGAAAGAAAAAATAACTAAAAATAGTGAAGAGACAATATATTTAGGAAGAAAGTTAGGATACTTATTAAAAGATGGAGATGTGGTTTTATTAGATGGAACTCTTGCATCCGGAAAAACAACTTTTACTAAAGGTATCGGTTTATCTCTTGGGATAGAAAGGACTATCAGTAGTCCTACTTTTACTATTTTAAAACATTATGAAATGGATGATGTAAGTCTATATCATCTTGATTTATATCGTCTAGATGGTGAAAACCACGACTTTGATTTAGAAGATTATATTTCAGGTGATGGTATTACTGTAATTGAGTGGCCTTTTAATGTTAGGAGTATTTTACCTAAAAAATATTTATTAGTTCAATTTGAAATCATTAATGATAATGAAAGAAAAATTAAGTTTATTCCTTATGGAGAACATTATGAGAGGGTTTTATTTTATTTATGAAAAGTTTATTTTTAGATCCGAGTACTAATCTTTTATATATTGGGATTAGTAAAAATGACAAATTAATTAAAGAACATATTAAGGAAGGAAAGAAAGATCACGGACAATATCTTGTGCCTTTAATTAATACTTCACTTAAGAGTGTTAATTTAACTATTGATGATATAGATAAAATATATGTAGGGAGTGGTCCTGGTAGTTATACTGGTTTAAGGGTTAGTGGAATGGTTGCGAAAATGTTTTCCTCATTAAAAGAAATTCCTTTATATGAAGTTAGTAGTTTATATTTTTTATCAAGTGGGTATGAAGGGATAAAGGCTGTGATGATTGATGCAAGAAACAATAATGTTTTTTCTGCAGTTTATGATAATGATAAAACAGTAGTAAAAGAAGCGTTAAGAAGTATTGATGATTTTAAAGTTGAGGTAGAAAAACATAATGCTAAAATGATTTTACTTGATGAAAACAACTATAAAATAGATGTAAATAAAATCATTTTAAAAGCGAAATTAGTTAAAAATGTAGATGCCTTTGAACCGAAATATTTAAGAGAAACTCAAGCTGAAAGAAATTTATGATTATTAGAAAATCTACTTTAGAAGATTTAGATTATATTTACAAGTTAGGTAAAGAAAATCTAGAAACACAATTTAGTAAAGAAACATTAAAAACCTTCATTATTTATGATGAAACTTATTATGTATGTTCTATTTTAGAAAAAGATTTAATTGGTTATATTATTTTATGGAAATCAGATAACTACGGCCAAATAATAGATATTGTCATTGAAGAAAAATATAGGAAAAAAGGATATGGTTTTAAACTTTTAAATTATGGAATAAATTATTTAAAAGGATTAAATGTTAATGTGGTTTCATTAGAAGTTAATGTTAATAATAAAGCCGCGCTTAGTTTATATAAGAAAGCGGGATTTACAAAAGAAAGAACCTTAGAAAACTATTATGAAAATAGTGATGGGGTATTATTAATTAGGAGATTAGATTTATGATTATATTAGCGGTAGAAAGTAGTTGTGATGAAACGAGTGTTGCGGTAGTAAAAGATGGTAAAGAAGTTTTATCAAACGTTGTTAATTCACAAATAGATATTCATAAAAAATTTGGTGGAGTTGTCCCAGAGATTGCCTCAAGAAACCACATTATCAATATGACTTATGTCTTTAAAGAGGCTATCAAAAAGGCTAATATTACTCATGATGATATTGATTTGGTTGCGGTGACTCATGGTCCAGGATTAATTGGCTCATTATTGGTAGGAATTAATGCGGCTAGTGCGTACGCTTTAAGTTATGATAAACCATTAATTGGGATTCATCACCTTAAAGGACATATTTATGCGGCTAATATTGATAATGATTTAAAGTTTCCTTTAATAGCGTTACTTGTTTCTGGTGGGCATACTGAACTTATTTATATGGAAGATCATGGGAAGTATGAAATTTTAGGTGAAACATTAGATGATGCGGTAGGAGAAGCTTATGATAAGGTTGCGAGGATGTTGGATTTAGGTTATCCTGGTGGACCAATAATTGATGCATTGGCTGAAAAAGGAAAAGATACATATAACTTAACTAGGCCTTATTTAGATAAAGATGAGTATATGTTTAGTTTTTCTGGAATTAAGAGTGCGGTAAATAACATTATTTATCACGCAAATAGAAAAGGTGAAGAAATTAATAAAGCCAATTTGGCTTGTTCATTTCAAGAAGCAGTAATTGATGTGCTAATTTATAAATTAAAATTAGCAGTTAAAAATTATAATGTTGATAATATTGTAATTGCGGGGGGAGTTGCCGCAAATAAAAGATTAAGACAAAGAGTCTTTAAGGAAATAGAAGGAAAAAATATTATTATTCCTAAAATGGAATATTGTACAGATAATGCCGCAATGATAGGTGCGGCTGCGTATTATGAATATAAAAAGCGTGGCGCTTCTAAAGATTATTTAATAAAAGGAAGTTCACAGCTAGACTTATAGGAGAAAAACTATGAAAAAGGTTTTATTAATTATTGGAATAATTTTAACAAGTTTAATAATTTTAATTTCAATTCCTTTAATAATGTTTTCTAAAAACTATAAAGTTCCTGAAGAACAATATAAAGTAGAAGAAACATATTTTATGAAGCATTTTGATAATGAGTTTGTGGAGCTTGTAAATAGTGATACAAAAAACTATATAAATGTTAATTTAACAGAAGTTTATATAAACCAATTTATTAAAAGAGAATTATTTAAAGATAACCCTAAATATATGGTTAGTGCATATGAAGGAGAGTTAGAATATAAGTATATGTATATTTCAGAAGGCTCTTTTAAAGTGGGAATTAGAGGTTTATATACAGACGTTTAAGATAATCAAGTCGATATTATTTTAAGTGTTGACCTACTCGCTGGCAAGACAAGATTATATAGAACTGGTATTTTAATAAGAGTAAATATTGAAACATTAGATGATACATATGTTTTTAAAGTGAATAGAATTTATTTAGGAAGAACTAAAATGCCTCTCAAAAGAGAACTTGGTTTAGCTACTTATATTACCAAAAAAATCAATGGTAAAACGCTTGATGAAGTTATAAATGACTCTTTACCATTTGGTTATTATAATAAAAATGAGGTTTCTTTAGAAGTAACGGAAGCCAGTGTTTTAGAGTATGCAAAAGAAAAACATGTTGGCTTTGGAACTTTAATTAAACTTATTTATAACCATGACTTATTAAGTATTGATGTAGTGAATGATGGGGTTTCTTTATCACTTAATATGGGGGCAGTTAGAAAGAAAACAACTGCTCCATCAAAACCTAATTTTGAACCGCTCACAAGCCCCGAAGAACAAGCAGAGTTTATGGTTGGTTTAAATGGAAGATTGCTTGCAGGATTTTTAAATTCTCCAATAAACCCTTATGTTGATTTAAATGAAGTTGAGGCAAATCAAGTTTTAGATTATTCTTTAAAAGACAAAGTTAAATTTAGTCAAGATTTTCCAATTAAACTATCGGCAATAGAAGAAGTTAATTATTATATTGAATCATCAAATGTCTTTTTAACAATGGAAAACAGTAATATAACATTATACTTAGAGTTTCTAGTAAAAAGAGATAATGAACCTAATTTATTTATTATTCAAATTAAAATGAATTCAACTTTAGAAATGGTTAATGAAAATATAATTATTACAATGATTAGTGCGAGTGTTGGAAATATTACATTAACTAACGAAGAAGTTATGGAAATTATTAATGTTTATAATGAAGGAATGTTTGAAGATGGTAAACTCACTATTAGTAAACAACAATTAAGTGAAATGTTTAGTGGGGCAGAGATGATTATTGATGATGTGAAGATTGTTAATGGTAAATTAAGAATCTATTATACATTCACAGGTATTTAAGTTAAATTTAAAGGCTTGACGCCGATTGAATATCGGCATCAAGCCTCAGTTAGTAACTAGTAATTTTTTATTTATTTAAAGTGTATACTTGACAAGGGGCTGTTCAAATCTAAGTTCTTTTTTAACGTTGCATAATAAAATGCAACGCTCACGTTATCGTTTCATTTATCGTTTCAAAAATGCAACGCTTAAACAATTGACTTATATTTTGTGGTTGTGCCATCACCAATTTTTTTAACAATCTTTTTTTCAATTAAACTATTTAATAATCTAATGGTTTTTGATTTGGTGAAATTTGTAATTTCTTCTAATTCTAATCTTGATAACATCGCTTCTTTTAAAGCATTAAAAATAATGTTTTCATCAACAGTTAAATTAGGTATTTTACTTAATAATGTAGGTAGGGTAACCATTACTCTATGTTCAGTAAATTTAAAGATTGGTTTTGAAATAGAGTCTTGATATGCTTGATTAATTCTATAAACACCAGTCCCTAGTTTTTCAATAATTTTAAGTCTATAAAATAAGTTTGCAATATTTGGATTTCTTAAAACAGAACTAGTATACTTGAAATAATCATCTTCATTTATACCCTCAGGTAAGCCGCCAGGAGAAGAAATTACTACCTTATCTTTAAACATTGCCACTTGAATAAAAGAATTTATATCCCAAACTCTATGGATTAGAGCGTTAGCAAGCGCTTCTCTAAAAGCTTCAAGTGGAATAAGTTCTTTTCTTTTTCTTATAAACCCTTCGATTTCTTCATATTGATAGTACTGTTTAAAAATTTCTAATGTTCGTTCAAACTGAATTAATAAAGACTTTTTAGAAATAGTCTCTCTAAAAAGAATTTGATTAATATTATCACCAAAGCGAACAATATCAACTCCAGAAAACTCAATCTCATTTTCATCGGCCAATAATTCTCCGGCAATTGTGTAGCCATCATTATACAAGTTGAGAGTCTTCAAAATTTCTAAATTAACCTCTTTCAAATTAATTTTTTCCTTTAACCATTTTTCTAAAGTTTCAAAAGTTAAATTCGTACTTGTGGATTTTTGATCCTCAAAATTAAGATTCATTCCTTTTAAAATAAGCCTCTTTAATTCTATATTAGATATTTTAACAGTAGAGGTATCCATTCTACAGTAAGCTTGACTTTGGTATAAGTAAGGAGTATTTTCCCCTCTAAAAACATTTAATCTAATTATATAATTACCATTAATTTTTTCTTCTAATAGTCTAAAAAATGGTTTAGGTGTTATTGTTGTGTTAATTAAATTTTCAATTTTTTCTTTTAATGATTTAAGTTCATCTTTATTAAATCCTTTAGCCTTTCCATCATCTGTTATCCCAAATAAAATTGAACCGTTATTATAATTTGCGAAAGCACTGACGGTTTTTAAAAAAGTTTTATTAACTATTTCTTTAAATTCTAAATTGTAAGTTTCTTTCATTTTAATCACCACTTATATTATATAATAAGTAAACAAAAAATGCAACGCTCACGTTATCGTTTCATTTATCGTTTCAAAAATGGGGCGTTTTTAAAGCTATCGTTTTAAAGAAAAATGAAACGAAAGAACCTTCGTTTCAATTTGTAAAATAAAAAAACTCTACGTTTTGGTGAAAATAAGCACGTTAACATAGAGTTTTATTTAATGATTATTGTTTCTTCTTTAAGAAGAACACAACCCCAACTCCTACACCAGCTAATGCGATAACTGAAATGCTAATAAGTGTAACTGTAAGCCATGGGAATGGTTTAACATAAACTTCAGTATCAGTATTTTCAATTAAAATTAATGATTCATGAGCATTAACTTTAATTGGTTCACCAGCTTTATAAGATTTAATAGCTGTAAGACCTGCGGTATCTTTATTGACTAAGACATCGTAACCATGTTTGTTTGGTAAGGTGAGTTTAACCCTTTTAACATTGGCGTTATGGATAATTAATAAATCTTTGTCACCTTTAACTTGATATGCGATTACTGATTTTTGATCTTCATATAAGAAAGAAACTTTTTCATTAATTTCTTCTTTGGTTGTTAATCTAAGTTGTGGGAACTCTTTTCTTAATTTAATTAATCCTTTAATATAAGCATTAACTTTAGTTTGTTCAGGTTTACCTTTTAAATCCCATCTAATTTGATTAACTGAATCAGGTGATTCATAACTATTATGATCAAAACCAACACCGTTTGCGTTAGGTTTACTTCTTAAAATTTCATCACCAGCGTGAATAAATACTACACCTTGACTAGTAAGAAGAACTGCGTAGGCCTGCATCACCATTTCATCAATTAAATCAAGTTGGTTAGTAATTTCGTTAGTTTGATAAAGTTTATCGTAAAGAGTGTTATTATCGTGAGCTGTTACATAGTTAATAGTTTTACCTGGTTCTGTGTGCCAAGTTTTACCACCTGATAGGTGAGATTCAGTAACGCCGTTATGTTTAACACCACCAACAATACCATATTTAACTCTATTGATAACTTCAGCTCCAGATACCCCTTGAACAAATCCTGGGTATTCTCTGTTAAATACTGAACCCTTCATCGCATCTCTAAAGTCATCATTAAATGCGCCAACTCCACTAACTAAATGTAAGTTTTTCTTACCTGCTTGATTGCTTGCTGGAAGTGGAGTAGTTCCTCCCATCCAAGGTTCACCATAAACCATAATTGTTGGGTCAATGGCCGTAAGTTCATTATAAATTTGATTCATTGTTTCTAAATCATGAAGTGCCATTAAATCAAAACGGTAGCCTGAAATATTATATTCATGAGTCCACATTAATAGTGAATCAACAATGAATTTTCTTACCATTGATCTTTCACTTGCGGTTTCATTACCTGTACCACTACCATTAGAAAAAGCATTAGTATCAGTTTTTCTATGGAAGTAACCAGGTAAAATTAAGTTAAAGTTAGAATCCGCACTTAACCCAGTATGATTATATACAACATCCATATTAAGACGAATATTGTTTTTTGTATAAGCCATTGTTACTTGTTTTAATTCTTTAACTCTTGTAAGTCCATCATAAGGATTACTTGAATAACTTCCTTCAGGCATATTAAAGTTAAGCGGCATATAACCCCAGTTAAATGAATTATAATCTTTATCCTCAAGTTTAGTTTCATCAACTACGCCGAAATCAAAGATTGGAATTAATTGAATATGAGTTATGCCTAAATCTTTAATATGATCAAAACCAGTTTTATAACCATTACAAGTAGTACCTTCTTCAATTAATCCTAAGAATTTACCACGCATCTCTTCTGGTCCATTCCAAGAAGAATGAGTTGATAAGTCTCTAACATGTAATTCATAAATGATTGCGTCTGTATGGTTAATCATATTATCTGGTCTACTATTATATTCGAATCCTTCAGGGTTAACTTTACTAAAATCAACCACTAAACCTCTACGACCATTTACTCCACCACTAACCGCATAAGGGGCAACGACTTCATGAGTCACACTACCATTAGTAACGGAGTAAGTATAATAAGTGTTATGTAAGTTTCCCTCTAATTTAATTTCCCAAACACCATTTTCTATTTTATTCATTTCATGAGTTGCATTAGGAATATCAGATGTACCACCGTCACGAGTGGTAGTTCCTGAATGATATAAGTTAAGAGTAACAGCTTTAGAAATAGGAGCCCATAATCTGAATATTGTTTGAGTATTTGTAAAACTAACTCCTAGTGTGCCATCATAATAATAAGCATCATGGAAGGCATCTGAACTATAAATACCATCATAAGTTACCTCTAAATCATTAACATAATCATCAGTAAATATTCCTTCAACTTTATAACTCTTTGAAAAGTCAACGTTCTCATTTAAAGTGAGCACATAGCCGTTTCCTTGTTCTAAAAAAGCAAATGTTAATTCTAAATCATCTTTAAATAATTTAACCTTATCTTGTGTAATAGGTTCTGTAGTAGTAAAGAAGATTTTATTTTCTTCTGTGAAATAAGCGGCTTTAAATTTAGGGAATTTAGATGGTCCATTTGGATCAGTTAAACTATGACCAATTAAAGGATCTCCCTCAACTAAATAAACATGTTGAACTCCATTTGGAGAAGTAGGATTAATAGCGACATGTCTATCATTGTCAATATCTTTTTGACTCCAGTCAGGTTTTCTTACGATAAAGCCGAGTTCAGTAGTTCCCGCTAGGTTTCCTTCTAATTTAACAACAACCTTCTTACCACCAAAACTATATTCGCCTTCATCATCTACAAAAGCAAATCCCGCGCCACCTTCACTAGTTGGTTTGTGTTTCCAAATCCACATATCCCAAGGAGCATAATTTCCATCAAAACGGAAGTAGTGAAAGTGAACTTCTTGTGTTTCAGTATTTGTCCCTTTGACTAAAAGGGATGATGAAAACCCGAAAAATATGAATATAAAAATTAATACTTTTTTGAAAAATTTATTTTTCATAAAATAACACCTCCAGTTTCATCAAAGATTATAACATGTATTTTTAAATTAACGGCGAAAAAGTAAAAACGCTTACAACTGTAATCGGTTACTCATTGGGATATTGGTCAAAAGACTTGCAAAATGGCTTTATAAAATGATAAAATACTGATACTAAACAAAGAGTAAAAAAAGGAGAATGAATAAATGAGAAAAACAATTGTTTTGATGGCGTTAGCCGTATTAGGGACTTTTTTACTTGCCTCATGTGGTAAGACAAAAAAGATAGAGGTTTGGGTAGGTACTGAATCAGAGGCTTTTTATAGAGAAAAAGCAGAAGACTTTAAAGCTGTTTATAAAGAAAAACACGGAAAAGCACTTGGTTATGAAATTAATATAATTGCAATGGACACAGGTGCTGCTGCAACTACATTTATGGATGACCCAAGTGTTGGTGCAGATTTATTTACAGTAGCACATGACAATTTAGGAAAATTAATTTCAGGTTCAAGTGCAATTGCACCAGTTCAATCAGAAGCATTATTATCACAAATTAGAAATGATAACCCAGAGGCGTTTATTGATGCTGCAACAGCGACCCATTCAGGACAAACGTATGTATTTGGAATACCTTATGTTTCACAGTCATTAGTATTATATTACGATAAAGAAGCCATTAGTGAAGAACAAGTTAAAACTTGGGAAGGCATGATGGAAGCAGCTCAAACTAAAAACACTAAAGCAATGACAATTACTGGTGAAGATGGATTTAATAACTCTTTCTTATTACTTGCCAGAAATGCTGAAACTAATAAAACAACATTAAAGTTATTCCCTAATGGTGTTGCAGAAGATTCATTTGGATCAGGTGACGATACTGTAGCTATTATGAGCTGGGGACAATGGTTCTTTAATCATCCAAATGGTGGGAAACTAGTTGACAGTGATGGCTGGGAAGTTGCACTTAAAAATGGAGCTGCATTATCGGTAATTAGTGGTGCATGGCATTACAATGGTGCTAAATCAGCATTAGGAAATAAATTAGGAATTGCTTTATTACCTAAGTTTACTATTAGAGCAGAAGATGCTTTTGGTACTGTTCCTGCTGGAACTGTATTCCAAAGCGGAACATTCGCTGATACAAAGATGTTCGTTATGAAAAAAGGTATGAGCACAGATAAACAAGCAATGGTTGAAGAACTTGCAATGTATTTTTCAAGTAAAGAAGTTCAAGAAGAATCTTTCGTAGCTGCCAATAACTTACCAGCATACAAAAATGCTGCAGAAGAATTTGAAGCAATGCAAGGTGACTCAGAAGAAGCTTTATTAGCAAGAATTCAAATTGGTATGTTTGAAAATGGAATTTCTCAACCATTTGGTAAAGATCCTAAATTTAATCCATACTATTATTCTAAAGGTGGTCCAGCAATTATTGTAGATATCTTAAAGAATGCTGAAAGTAAATATGCAACAAAAGAACAAATTAAACAAGGTTTACAAGTAGTAGAAAGAATTTGGCAAACTGGTGAACAAGAATAAAATAAATAAAAACTAGTTGCGTCGGCAACTAGTTTTAATATAAGGGAGTGGATTATATGGAGCAAATAGTTAAGAAAAAATCCATTTTAGATACAATAGGAGATTTCTTTAAAAATATAGGAAAAAAAATTGTTTCAGGATTTAAAAACTTTGGATTAAGATTTAAAAATGGTTCTATTGGAACTAAAATGTCTCACTTTATTATGGGAAGTGGAAACTTTTATCATAAACGTTATATAAAAGGAGTGCTTTATTTATTAATTCAAATAGGGTTTATTTTAATAATGGTTTTAAACCCAGAAGTTAATAAAACACCAATTGGTGCTAAAGCGATAGTTAACTTCTTTACATTAGGAACACAAGAAGGGGGCTTATTTGGCCATACCGACAACTCAATGTTAATGTTGTTGTTTGGTGTTGTTACTTTTGGAATTATTGGAATTTTTATTTTCGCCTGGAATTCTAATGTTAAAAGTGCTGTATTAGCTGATAAACTTAAAGCGGAAGGTAAACATTTAAATAACTTTAAAGAAGATTTGCATACTTTAATTGATGAAAAGTTCCATTTAACAATGTTAACACCTGCGATTTTAGGAATAGTTACATTTACGATATTACCAACAATATTTATGATATTTATCGCGTTTACTAACTATGATCATAATATTATTGCAGGACAACATTTATTTGATTGGGTAGGGTTTGAAAACTTTACTAATATCTTTACAGGTAAAGGTGAAATTGCGGTTAGATTTATACCAGTATTAGTTTGGACATTAGTATGGGCATTTTTTGCGACATTCACAAATTATTTTGGTGGTATTTTAGTAGCGCTATTAATTAATAATAAGCATATTAAACTTAAGAAATTATGGCGTACAATCTTCGTTTTAACAATCGCTATTCCTCAGTTTATTTCATTACTTGCGATAAGGTTATTATTATCTAAATCAGGTCCAATTAATACGATGTTAATTAACCTAGGATTAATAGAAGAAGGAATTGAATTTTTAGGTCACGCAACTAATGGAATAACACCAAAAGTAATGATTATTTTAATTAATATTTGGATTGGTATTCCTTACACAATGTTAATGACATCAGGAATTTTAATGAACATTCCTAAAGATTTATATGAAGCGGCTGTTATTGATGGAGCTAATAGAAGACAAGTATTCTTTAAGATTACTTTACCTTATATTGTGTTTGTTACAACACCATATTTAATTAGTTCATTTGTTGGTAATATTACATCATTTAATGTAATTTATCTATTAACAGGAGGTGGTCCAGCAGTGCCTGGAGGCTATATAGCTGGAAGAACCGATTTGTTAGTGACGTGGCTATATAAACTAACAATTGATAATGGGGATTATAATTTAGGCTCTGTAATTGGTATTTTAACATTCTTAATTACCGCTACAGGAACCCTTCTTACTTATAGAAGAAGTAAAGCCTTTAAAGAGGAGGATGCATTTCAATGATGACAGCAGTACAAGCAGAAAAAGCCAAGAAAAAAAGAGTTGGCAGTTTAAAAAGAGAAAAAATATTTACAACAATATTTGGGCATCTTCTTTTAGTAATATTAGCAATTATTTGGTTGTATCCTATAGTTTGGATTGTCTTACAGTCATTTAGAGTAGAATATACTGATGGTCAATTAGTGGGAATAGTTGTTAGCCATTACTTTCCAAAAGGATTGGGGTTGGAAAATTATAAAAATTTATTTAGTCATCCAACATTTCCATTTGGTAGATGGTGGTTAAACACATTATTTGTGTCATTCTTTACGTTTATTATTTCAACGCTATTTGTTTTATCGGTTGCGTATGTAATGAGCAAACTTCATTTTAAATCAAGAAAGACATTTTTAAGTACCGCAATGATTTTAGGATTATTCCCTGGTTTTATGTCAATGATTGCGATATATTATATTTTAAAGGCGATGAACCTTACTGGTTCACTACCAGCATTAATTTTAGTTTATTCTGCAGGATCAGGACTGGGATTTTATGTTGGTAAAGGGTTCTTTGATGTTATCCCTAACTCATTAATTGAGTCAGCAAGAATTGATGGTTGTACAAACTTAGGAATATTTGCAAAAATTATCCTACCAATGAGTAAACCAATTATTGTTTATACTGCAATCACAACATTTATGGGACCATGGATGGACTTCATTTTTGCGAAAACAATTATTGGAGAAAAGAATAGGGCTAACTTAACCATTGCCTTTGGGCTTTACTCTATGATTTATGGAGAACAAGCCGATAGTAATTTATTTACAACATTCGCAGCTGGTTCAGTATTAGTTGCGTTACCAATAGTTATTTTATTTATCTCAATGCAAAAATACTATGTTGAAGGTATTACTGCAGGTAGTGTTAAAGGATAATATGAAAAAATTATGGTTACTACTAATAATGATTAGTTTAATACCATTGAGTAGCTGTAAAGGAAAAAAAGAATATGTTTTAAATGGACCTGAAAGTAATATTATTGATGATAATTATAGAACCTACTATGAAATCTTCGTAGGAGGATTTAGTGATTCTAATGGTGATGGTATTGGTGATATTAGAGGGATGATTAATCGTCTAGATTATCTAAATGATGGTAATCCTGATAGTGGAAAATCATTAGGTATTACTGGTATTTGGTTAATGCCAATTATGCCATCTAACTCATATCATAAATATGACGTTAGAAACTATAAAGATATCGATAGAAACTATGGAACGTTAGAAGACTTTACTGAGTTTTTAAAAAAAACAGAAGAACGTGGAATTAAAGTAATTATAGATTTAGTTATAAATCATACATCTAACCTACATCCTTGGTTTAAGGAGTTTAAAAAAGCTGTAGAAGAAAACGATACTACTAATAAATATTACAGTTATTATAGCTTATATACTAAAGAAGAAGTTGAAGCCATTACCAATAAAAAGTTTTATAAAATAACAAATAATTATTATTATGAAGGTAACTTTGATAGTTCAATGCCTGAATTAAATTTTGATAATGAAGATGTTAAAAATGAGTTTATTGACATTATGGAGTTTTGGATTAACTTAGGTGTTGATGGATTTAGAATTGATGCAGCAAAATATGTTTATTTACATGAAGAAGATAAAAATGTAGAGTTCTTTAATTGGTTAGCGAAAGAAGCAAAAAAGTTAAAAGAAGACATTTATCTTGTGGGCGAAATTTGGGATCGTAATAGCGTTATATTACCTTATTATGAAGCGATTTCCGCTTTTGACTTCCAAATGTCAGAATCAGGCGGAAGAGTCGCTAGCACCGCAAGAGGTGTAGACTCTGTAAATAGTTATGTTAAGTATTTAAATAACTATAAAAACAGTGTTAAAGAAATTAGAAGTGATGCAATCTTACAACCGTTTATTTCCAATCATGATCAAAATAGAGCTGCTGGTTATTTAAATGTTGATAGTGGACTTATGCATATTGCCGCCAACCTTTATATATTAACTTATGGAACACCATTTATTTATTATGGTGAAGAAATAGGAATGAAGGGTGTTCGTGGAAATGAAAATACGGACGCTAATAGAAGGCTCGCGATGCTTTGGGGAGATAAAGATAAGGTATTAGATCCAATTGGTTCAACCTTTGATAAAAAACTTCAAACTAATGGAACAGTTAAATCACAAATAGGTGATAAAAATTCATTATATAATCATTATAAGAAGTTAATTATGATTAGAAACGCTTATCCACAAATCGCCAGAGGAGAATATACGCCACTAGAGTTTGATGGTTATTACAACTTTGGAGGATTTTTAACAACCTATAACGGTAAAACTTTAGCGGTTTTCCATAATACGATGGATGTAGCGGTAGAAGTCAATTTAAATAAGTTCGCTGATGTAACATTTAAACGAATATTATCTTATGTTGGTATTGGTAGCGCTATACTAGATGGCCAAGTATTAACTTTAGACGGTTATACTAGCGTAATTATTGAATTATAATACGCATTTGCGTATTTTAATAAAAAATGATACTATTAAAGGAGAAAAGGAGAAAAAAAATGAGAAAATTAAAAGTATTATTAATTATGGTTTTAGGACTATTTGTTCTAGCTGCATGTCAAAAAGATGAAATTTTAGAAAATGCAGACAAAGATTATTATGTTGCAGGTACAATCACAAGCTGGGGAGATAATTACCACGAATTCAAAATGGAAGCTATCAAGCTTTCAGATGAAAGAGTTAAATCTGTAAAAAGTCAATTAAAAGGTGTTAAATCACTTTACATTTTAGAAATTGTACTTCCAGAAGAAGCTGCTGGTTGGGAAAACACATTTACTATTGATGGCGCAGAAGTAACTTATGATGGTAGTTTAGCAGTTAAAGTTATTCGTACCGCAAAAGACGACAAAGATGCAGTTGATTTTTGGGCTCAAAATAAAGAATCTGGTGAAATCACTAACTTAACACCTGACACACTATTTATGCCTAAATATGTAGAAGAAAATCCAGATGGTGACGGAACATGGGCAGATAACCCATTTGCGAAAGAAGCTGGAACTTACTATTTAGTTTTCGCTGAAAAAGGCGCAGGACTTGAAGCAGTAAGATACATGGGATTAATTAAAAAATAATAATCTTAAATAAAAAATGAACTCCAAATTTTTGGGGTTCTTTTTTCTGTAAACGATTAAAAGGATAATTTATTGATAAAAAGACTAGATTATACTATAATCTAATTATCACGATAAAACGCTTTTAGGAGGCAGATTATGAAAAAAATAACCACTTTGTTTGTCATGCTTGTTTTATTATTAACGGCTTGTACAAAAATAAATAAAAAAGTAAGTATAACACTAGAAGAAGGAGAAATGAAGACAGTAAGTGTTTCGTTTAAGTTAAATGATGCAGTCTATGAAGTTAATCAAAATGGTATAGTGTATCCTTCTATTGTTAGTAGTGGTTTCGTACTTAAGGGAGTAAAAGAAGGTAACGCAGTAGTTATTTTATATAAAGATGATTCTAAAAAAGAATCACTTACAGTTAATGTTACAGTTACTAAAAGAGAAGAAGTTGGAGAAAAATATACGCTAAACTTTAGTGTTTCTGTACCAGAAGGAATAAAAGATGTTTATTTAAGTGGAACATTTAATGGTTGGCGTGCTAATGATGAAGAGTGGAAACTAACTAAAAGTGGCGATAAGTTTGTTTTAACTAAAGAGATTGATGCGATATTTGAAATTGGTAGATATTTAACAATAGAGTATAAATATATAATAGATGGTTTTTGGGAAGATGTTTCTCTTAATAGAACTAGCGGAACTATGGTCGCTGGAGATACAAAAACTTTGAATGACACGGTTACTGGTAAGAGTGTTCATCCGGTAGATGATGGCGGTGAAGTGGGTCCTAAAACATATACCTTAACAATCAATTTAACAACACCTATTGTTCCAGATAATATGGATGTTTATTTATTAGGTAATATTAATTCTTGGGGCAATGGTGCTAATGTTAGTGATTGGAAATTAACTAAAGTATCTAATACATCTTACACTTTAACAATCACTTTTGAAACAGAACTTAAAGTATTGGAATATAAGTTTAGTAACATAGGTTGGAGTCATGTTGAGAAGAGTTCTACTGGTGGCGAACTTAAAAACAGAGTACTTACCTTAACTGAAGAGCCGATGGTTCTTAATTTAGTTGTGGCAAGGTGGGCTTAATAATGAAAAAGTTATTAGTACTTTTACTTATTTTAGGATTTGGCTTTGTCAAGCCAAACCACAAAGAAATAGAAGCGGTTAATCTAGAAGAAGTTCATTATAACACAGACATCTATTATCAAATATTTGTAAGAAGTTTTGCAGATTCTAATGGTGATGGTATTGGTGATTTAAATGGTATTACTGAAAAGTTGGATTATCTTGAATATTTAGGTGTAACAGGAATATGGTTAACGCCAATTAATGTTGCGAAAGGGTATCATGGATATGATGTTTATGATTATTATAATATTCAAAAAGAATACGGCACTATTGAAGATTTAAAAAATTTGATAGAAGAAGCGGATAAAAGAGGAATTAAAGTTATTTTAGATATGGTATTTAACCATACAGTGGATAAACATCCTTGGTTTTATAATAAAGAAACAAGAAATGATTATTATGTATTTAATAATAGTAAATATGTGGATACATTCGCTTTTACAAGAGACTTAAATTTAAGAAATGAAGATGTTGTTAACGAATTAATTAATGTAATTCATTTTTATCAAGATTTAGGTGTAAGAGGATTTAGATTTGATGCGGTAAAACATTATTTTAAAGATAAGCCTAAATATCCTAATTATTCTAATAATCCAGATAAAGAAGGGCTTGATTTTTTAAGAAAAATTAGAAATGCGGCTTTAGAAAAAGATCCAAATGTGTATTTCGTTAGTGAGTATTTCCAAGGTTATTATCCTGATTATCAAGCTTTTTATGAAGTAAATGATTCAATGTTTAACTTTGATTTATATTATAAGTTAACTGAACCAAATAGGTTAGGTGGTCTATCTAATTATTTAGAAACGATGTATAACTCTTTTAAGAGTATTAATCCTAATTATTTAGATGCGCCATTTTTAACTAATCATGATGTTGATAGAATTGCGAGTTTTCGTAGTGAAAAAGAACTAAAGGCTTTGTCTTCAATAATTTTAACTTTGCCAGGAAATCCATTTATTTATTATGGTGAAGAAATTGGAATGAAAGGTATTTCAAATAAAACACCAATAGCCGTTTCCGTTCAAGGGTATAATTACTATGACCCAGTTAATGAGATATATGCTGAAAATGAAGGGGCTTATGATGAGTTTTTAAGATTGCCTTTTTTATGGGATAAGGGAGATCCAAGTTTGACTACTTGGTTTCCTATGGATTCACCAAGAATTAATGAAATGTTTGAACGTGTTGGCTTAACATATGAAGAGCCTATTAGTGTTTCTAATCAAGCGATTGATAAAAATTCATTGTTTAATCATTATAGAAACTTAATTAAATTACGAAAGGAAAATCCAGCGTTAATGTATGGTGATAAATTCACTGCGTATAACATTTCTAATGATAAAATAGTCGCGTTTATAAGAGAGTATAATCAAAATGGAATTAATCAAAGGGTTTTAGTTATTATAAATGCGAGTAACACAACTTATGATGTAACTGAACAAACCAAAGATCTCTTTGGAACAAAAGAAGTAGCTCCATATGAAATATATGTTGGATTATTAAATTAAAAAACGATTTAATATAAAAGTAAAAAAATGCGTTTTAGGATAAAGCGCATTTTTTCTTTAAACCCCCCTTGAAAAAGAAAACGTTTTCATGTATAATGAATTTAAGACGAATCGAAACGTTTCGACTAAAAGGAGGATGGATATGAGAAAAATATTAATTGGTGTGTTTTTATTAACTTTACCTTTCTTTTTAATATCATGTGGAGATAAGAAAAAGGATGAAAACACTATAACTTATGCTGCGTGGAATTTAGCGACTCCACAAGAGTATAATATTGAAAGAAGAATGATTAATGCATTTATGCTTGAAAACCCTGGTGTAACTGTTGAGGTTATTGAAAGACCTAAAACAGTTAATGAAGAAGGGGAAGAACAGGACGTGAGTTGGGATGAGTTTTTCTCGGCGCGTGCTTCAATTAACCAAATGCCAGATGTTTTCCAAGTTAACCAAGTAACTAAGGTAGTAAGTAATGAGTGGGTAGAAGATGTTACCGACCTTGCCGAAGCAGATGAAGATTTTATGAGAGTACCAGAAAATATTAGAGAAACATGTTATTTGGGAGGCAAAGCATATTCACTTCCGCAAGCAACTTTTTATTTTGGATACTTTATTAATAGAACTGTAATAAATTCTACTGGTAGTGGTGCTATAATACCAGAATATGGAATTACTTATCAAGATCTTATGGAAGCTGCTAAAAAGAATTCTCGTCCTGCAAGTTTAGGTGGAGATGCGATTTCTGGAATTCAAGGTGTTGAAAATATCTATGAATGGTTACCTGCACAAATTGATCCTTCATTAGGTTGGTATACATATAATGAAGAAGGTTATCATTTAGATAGTGACGCTTTTAGAATTGCGATGACTGAAAACCAAAAATATTTTGGTCCAAATAAAAATGAGTATTCAAGTTATGTTTATGAAACTCAAGAAAATAGAGAAGATTTATATGGTACAGGAGATGTATTTGCGAACGGTAAACAATCTATTAGATGGGCTGGCTCATTTAATATAAGAGGTTGGGTTGGTGGAACTACTAATCCTGATCATGGACTATATGGACACGATATTGACTTTATTGGTACACCTTCATATGAAGTTGATGGTGTTAAGACACATCGTATTCCTGTTGTAATGGACTATATTGGTGTTGGAAAGGGAACTAAAAATAGAGAATTAGCATTTAAGTTTGCAAAATGGATGGGTTATGGGGTAGATGGATTTAAAAAACGTATTGAAATTGCGACAAAGAATCCTGAAGCTGGTGCAGTTAACTTCCCTCCGGTTGTAAGAGACCAAGATTTAATTGATGCTTATTTTGAATTATATCCAACAATGACTGAGTATCGTAAGATTGTTGAAGAACATAACGATTTTATCGTTGAATCACTACACAAAATTGTTCCAGGTTATACTGAAAGTAGATGGAATGGCGCTTATGATGCTGAAAACAATATTCAAAATGCCTTAATGATGATTAGAGGTGGGGAGTTATCTTTAGCGGATGCTTTAGCGGCTGGTTTAAATACCAGAGTAAATGAAGAATATGAACTTGCAAAACAAGCATTAGACGAAATTTTAAACAAAAAAAATTAGTATAAAGAGGGTTATATGAAAAAACTTTGGCTATTAACATTTTTAATGTTTTTCATTGGCGTGATTTTTGTATCAAGCTTTTATGTTGATGCCAAATATGACTTTTCATGTGAACCAGTTTCATTAGATAATGAATTAACGGACTCTAGTGAACAATCATATTTTGAAATAGAACAAAAATGGCGAAAAGAGGGATTAAGGGATGATATTACCCTTAATTCCTTTATTTTGCCATTAGACTTTTTAGATCCAAAAGAGATTATTAATGATGAAGATAAGGGAGAAGTTTTAAAGGTTGATGAAAACAATGCTGAAGCGAGCTTTAATGTAGATGTTTTAGAAGAAGGATTATATGCAATAAACTTTGAATATATGGCAACTACTGAATCAGTAAGAAATATTGAAATCTCAGTTTTAATTAATGATGAGGTTCAATATTTTGAAAGTAAGTCTATAATACTTCCAACATTTTATGAAAATCCCAAAGAGTTTATTAAAGATCGTTATGGTAATGATATTATGCCCGTATCTAAAAGGTATGAAACTTGGACCAATTTTACATTAAGGGATACCCAAAGATTAATTGAAGATGTGCTATTATTTAAATTAGAAAGTGGAACTAATAAAATTACTATTATCCGAAGAAATGGCGATTTCCTACTTTCAAAAGCAACCGTTAAAACTAAAAAAGTGTTACCTAGTTATGAGGAATATTTGAATAATCATAACGCTAACTTACAAGATGAACTAATAATGTTTGAAGCGGAAAATCCTTTATATAGAAACTCATTGGCAATCCGTTATGGAACTGATAGAGAAAAGAAGGTTACTCCATTTTCACTAACAAAATTAAGATTAAATATTGTTGATGGTGCTAATTATCAAATTGGTGGAAATGCTTTATATTATAATGTTTTAGTTGAAAAGGCTGGATTTTACTATATTACATTAAAATCTAAACAACTTCAAAACTTTCAAACGAGTTTTAGAAGAATTACAATTAATGATGAAGTTCCTTTTAAAGAGGCAAATTTAGTTCGTTTTGCCCCGCAAAAGAAATGGAAAAATCACACTTTATCTAATGAAAAAATTAAATATCAATTTTATCTTGATGAAGGAATAAATAAAATTGGTATTGAAGTAAATGTTTCGCCATTTGCGAAAATACATCAAAACTTAACTAAAGTAATGATGGGAATTAATGATATTAGTTTAGATCTTAAAAAGATTTCTGGAAGTACCACGGATAAAGATAGAGAATGGGATATTTTGAGTTATCTTCCAAATGTAGTAGAAGATTTAGAATATTATTATGATTTATTAATAGAATCGCATGAATTATATAAAAAAATAAATAAAACTAATAAAACTAATGAAATAGTTTCAGCGATTAAGCAAAGTTATGAAACATTAGAAAAATTAATTAAAAATCCTAATAGTTTACCTAAAAATATTAATAAATTATCTACTGATTCTAATTCAATTACCGCTAAGATGGGGTTAGCGATTCCTTTAATCATGCAATCTCCACTTTCGATTGACAAAATTTATGTTCATGGAGATGTTAAATTACCAAAAGCCAATGGAAACTTTTTTGAATCACTTTGGTTAGGAATTCAAAGGTTTTTCTTAACATTTTTTAACAATGAATATAAACCAACTAAAAACAGTGAGGTTTTAGAGGTTTGGGTTAATAGATCACGTCAATATGTAAATGTGATGCAAGAAATGGTTGATGCTACATTTACACCAGAGACAGGGATAAAGGTAAATATTTCACTAATGCCAGATGAAAATAAACTCATTATGGCTGTTTCTGCGGGAACGCAACCTGATGTGGCACTAGGCGTTTCGGCGTGGAGGCCATATGATTATGCCTTAAGAAACGCTGTGGTTGATTTAAAAGAATTTGATACTTTTAAAGATGTTGCAAGAAGATTTAATGAAGGAGCATTTTTACAATTAATTTATGAAAATGGTGTTTATGGACTTCCAGAAACACAAAACTTTAGTATTTTATTTTATCGTGAAGATGTTATGAATAAATTAAATATTGAGATTCCTGATACTTGGGATGATGTTTTATCAATATTACCAGAATTACAACGTTATGGGCTTAACTTTTTTGTGCCTTTATCAACAGCTGGAGCCTTTAAAGGTTTTATTCATACAATGCCGTTTATTAAACAATATCAAGGAAAAATCTATTCAGATGATGCCTTAGAAACAGCGATAGATTCAGAAGAAGTAATAAAAGCAATGACTTTAATGAGTGATTTATACACAATCTATTCTCTTCCAAGAGAAGTAGGTTCTTTTTATAACAGTTTTAGATATGGAGATTTACCAATTGGAATTGGGGATTTTGGAATGTATGTAAGATTACTTCATGCAGCACCAGAAATTGCGGGACTTTGGAAAATAGCACTTTTACCTGGTGTGGAACAAGAAAATGGTGTTGTTGATAGATCATTTGTTGGTGCTTCAACTAGTGGAATAATCTTTAAAAAATCTAAAAAACAACAAGACGCTTGGAAGTTTTTAGATTGGTGGACAGAAAAAGATACACAAGTTATGTATGCAAATAATTTAATTAATTCAATGGGGCCTGAGTATATGTGGAATACATCTAATATTGAGGCATTTAAAGAAATGGATTGGGATAAAGAAGATAAAGAGGTCTTCTTAGAACAATGGAAATGGATTAATGATACTGAAAAAACACCAGCGGCATATATGATTGAACGCGAACTTTCTAATGCCTGGAATAGAATTGTCTTTAATGGAATAAATGTAAGAACAGCGATTGAAGATGCGACTGTGATTATTAATAAAGAAATAACTAGAAAAATGAAAGAATTTGGCTATATAGATCAAAAAGGAAATACGTTAAAACCATGTATACTTCCTTCTAAAGAAACGATAGGGGAGATTTTATGGGAGGAATAATAGAAAAACGTAGTAAAAAGAAAAGAAGAAAAAAGTTTAACAAAGAACAAGAAGTGCTTGGAACAGCATTTATTTTACCGTACGCTTTAGCATTCTTCGCGTTTATTGTTATACCGGTATTTATGGGAATGTTTTTATCATTCACATCTTTTAACTTGATTGAAAAGCCAGTATTTAATGGACTTAATAATTATGTTGATCTTCTTACTGTTGATGAAAAGTTTATGCAAAAAGTTGTCCCAAACACAATATTGTTTGCGTTTTTTGCAGGACCTGTAGGTTATGCACTTTCATTCTTTTTAGCGTGGTTGCTTGCGCAAATTCCAAGAAGATCAAGAACCGTTTTAGCGCTTGCGATTTATTCTCCTTCAATGACTGCTGGGGTTGCGATGAGTGTGATGTGGAAGATTATTTTCTCTGGTGATAGATCAGGTTATATGAATTCAATTTTACTAAAATTAGGATTAATTTCTCAACCAATTCAGTGGTTAACAGATCCTAAGTATTTAATGCCAATTATGATTATAGTAACTATTTGGGGAAGTATGGGAATTGGCTTTTTAGCGATGTTAGCGGGTGTTTTAAATATTAATCCAGAATTATATGAAGCAGCTTATATGGATGGAATGAAAAATAAATTTCAAGAGATTATTTATGTGACTGTTCCATCGATGAAACCTCAAATGTTATTTGGTGCAGTTATGAGTATAGTAGGCACATTTAATGCGGGCGCAATTGGGGTCGCCTTGTCGGGGACAAACCCAACTCCCCAAGATGCTGGGCAGTTAATTGTTACTCATATTGATGACTTTGGTTTTAATAGATTTGAAATGGGTTATGCAGCAGCGATATCAGTAGTATTACTTATTATGGTTTTCCTACTTGGTAAGCTTGCGAAAAGATTATTCCAAGAAAGGGATTAAGTTATGGCAAGTTATAGTGGTACAAAAATAAATCCATCAAAACTGCATATTTCACAATGGAAGTTTTTTATAATTTTAATTCCAATTGCCATTTTTATGGTACTTCCAATAGTTTACATTATTAACCATGCGTTTAAACCATTAGAAGAACTATTTTTATGGCCTCCAAGATTTTTTGTAAAAAATCCTACATTATCAAACTTTAGGGAATTATTTGCACAAACTTCAAGAACTGGTGTTCCAATGAGTAGATACATTTTTAATAGTGTAGTAATTACTTTAATTTTAGTAGTGTTATCAATTATTTTATCTTCAATGGCTGGGTATGCATTATCCAAACTAAAATTTAAAATTAAAGCACCTTTACTATTTTTAAATAATTTAGCACTAATGTTTGTAGGATCTAGTGTTGTGATACCAAGATATTTAGTTATTGAAAAATTAGGGTTAATTGATAACTTTTTAGTATACATTCTTCCTGCGATTGCGATGCCTGTAGGGTTATTTTTAATTAAGCAATTTATTGACCAAATACCTAATGATTTAATTGAAGCCGCAAAAATAGATGGTGCTTCTGATTTAAGAATATACTGGTCAATTGTAATGCCATTAATTAAACCAGCTATCGCGACAATCGCAATAGTAGCATTTCAAGCTGCGTGGAATGATTCCAGCATTTCATCAACATATATTAATGATGAATCTTTAAAGAATTTTGCGTTTTATATGACAACCCTAACTAGCGCCACAAATTCTGTTTCTGGTCAAGGTATGGCAGCGGCGGCATCTTTAATAATGTTTCTACCTAACTTAATAATCTTTATTTTCTTACAAAGAAACGTTATGAACACAATGTCGCATTCAGGAATTAAGTAGGTGATATGATGAAAAGAATAGTATTTATAGTCCTTTTACTTACAATTTTAATTTTAATTCCGAATATAAGTATTAATGCGGATAGTCAAACATCAGCGCCTTATGATACTTACGCCATTGGTCCTAATGGAAGGCCTATTAAAACTCAAACAGCATATGAGCCTGCAGGAACAATTAATATTGGCTTAAGAAATCCAGAAGATTTGTATATAAAAGATGATGTTATCTTTATTGCGGATACCGGAAATAAAAGAATTGTAAAGTATTATTTAGATGGAACTTTTGAAGATTTTGTTACTGGTTTAACTGAACCAACGGGTATTCATGTTGATTTAGAAGACTATGTTTATGTTGCCGATAAAGGGGCAAGAGCGGTTATTAAATATGATTCTCTTGGCAATAAAGTTAAAACTTTTAATAAACCAACAGAACCGATTTTTGGTTCATCTCCATATATTCCGCTTAAAATTGTGACAGGTCCTAAAGGAATTTTATATGTGGTGGGAGAAGGCTCAACTGCGGGATTAATCCAATTATCATATAATGGGGAATTTCAAGGATTCTTTGGAGCAAATGAAACTAAAATGAGTTTTGTTCAAAGGGTCGCAAACTTCTTTAATGTTTCGTCTGCTAAAAATATTCCAATTTCACCTTCGAATGTTGCGATTGATGAAAAAGGATCAATTTATACAGTTAGTAATACAAAAAGTGATAAACTTAAAAAGTTTAATATTGCATCGGAGCCAATTTTAAAATTAAGCACAAGAAACACAACTTTTAATTCACTTCATATTAATGAGTTTAATAATATTTATGTATTATCAAATGAAGGAATAATTAATGAGTATGATTCTTATGGGCAAATTATTTTCTCTTTTGGCGGTTTAGATACAGGAACTAGAAGATTAGGATTGTTTGTAAATCCTGTTGATATTACGACTGATTCAAAACATAACATTTATGTTTTAGATAAAGGTTTAAATGAAATTCAAATCTTTCAAAGAAGTGAATTTGCGGCATTAGTTCATGCAGGATTAAAAAATAATAAAGATGGAATTTATGATATTGAACAGTGGCAAGAAATCTTAAGAATGAATTCACTTTTTTCGGTTGCGAATAGTGCGATTGCGAGAGCTGAATATCGTAGTCATAATTATGATAATGCTCTAAATTATTATAAGATTGCGGGAGATAAAGTAGGGTATAGTGAGGCTTACTGGCAAATTAGATATGATTTCTTACAACAAAACATGTTGACAATTTTAATAGTAATTATATCTATATCTGTTTTAATATCAGGAATGAAGTTTGTTGATAGAAAGTGGAAAACATTTGCGTTTTATCATAATTTTACTGATAAAGTAAAATCAATTGATTTAGTGAGACAACTTTTAATGTTATTTAAAATGTTTAGACATCCAATTGATACATATGATGATATTAAAAGATACAACAAATCCAGTATTTTGGCTGCGGTGATTATTTATACAATTTTTGTTGTAGAGATGATTTTATTAAGTTATTTTGAGGCATTTATTTTTAATAATACTAATCTTGCATCATTTAATGTCTTTAGAGAAATGATAATTTTATATGGAGTTGTTTTCTTGTTTGTTATATCTAACTATTTAATTAGTAGTCTTCAAAATGGAGAAGGATTCTTAAAAGACGTGTTTATTGCGACAAGTTATGCTTTAGCACCAATTATTGTCTTTATGCCATTTATTATTATAATTTCTCATGGACTTACGTTAAATGAGGTGTTTATTTATAAGGCAATTAACGGTATTAGTATATTTTGGACACTTTTAAATATAGTTATTATGATTAAAGAAATTCATAATTATACAATTCCAGAGTTGATTGGAAATATCTTATTAACTATTTTTACAATGATTATTATTGTAGTAATAATTGCGTTAATATTCTTACTTGCTAATCAGCTTTATGAGTATATATCAGGAATAATTAAAGAGGTTACCTAATATGAAAAAGATTAGAAGGTTATTTTTACTAATAATTTTATTTGGTATAACTATCCCTATTGGTGCGGTTAAAAAAGACCATAGTGATTCTTTAAGCGCGCAAACTCAAATTGCTCCACAATATAGTTCACTTATTTCTAATAGATATACTCAAAAGGAAGAAGATTTGAGAATTGCGGTAAATGAATATATTGATTTAATAGATTATGAGTTATTAGGATCAGTTAATAATTTATCTTTATATGTTAAAGAAGAAGATCTTTCTTTTAGAGTAGTTAATACTGATACAGGTTATCTTTGGGGAAGCAACTTTAACTTTGATTATTTAGAAGAAGATTCACCACTTAAAGATGAAGGTGATTTAGGGGCTAATCAAGATTGGAAAAGAATCTTTAATTCACCAGTTGCGGTAGGTTATTATCATAGAACTAACTTACGTGAAGAATATTTATATTCTAACTTTTCTTCAAGAAAATCTTTTAAAAATATAACTACCACAAATAAGGTGGGCTTTAGTTCAAGAGTAAATTTCTTCTTATCAAAAATTAATTTTGATTTTAGTGTTTATATAGATGAAAATGGTCTGCATTTTGAAGTTCCGTTTGATTCAATTACTGAAGGAGAAACGTTAAAACTTGCGAGCATTAAACTATATCCTTTCTTTGGGGCCGCAAAAAGAAATAGAATTCCTGGATATGTTTTTATTCCAGATGGAATGGGGGCTTTGATTCGTTTTGATGATGATAATACTAAAGGTGCTTATTCGAAAAGATTCTTTGGACCTGACTATGGAGTTTATTTATCATCAAATGAAAAACCATTAACGTTTAATACATATGGTGTAGTTCATGGGATTGATCAAAATGCTTTTTTAGGAGTTGTTGATGAAGGAGCTTCACACGCAATTCTTAGCCATTTTCCATCAAGAACTAACACAGACTTTAATCATACATATGTTACATATGAATATAGAAAGGATTATATTCAATATTTAAATAAATCAAAAACAAGTAGTGTTAATTTAGTTCAAGAAGAAAAAAACAAGTTTGATATAAAACAATCATTTTATTTCTTATCTGGTAGTGATGCTAACTATGTTGGAATGGCTAATAGATATAAAGAAGATTTAATTAAAAATGGAACACTTATAAAAACAAATAATGAAGAAATTCCAATTCATTTTGATGTTTTAATGAGTGAATCAAAAAAAGCTTTTATCGGAAGAAAAGTCTTTTCAATGACTAAAGTAAGTGAATTAGAAGAAATTATCAAAAGATTAAATGAACGTGAAATATCTAATGTAACTCTTACTTTAAGGGGTTGGCAAAAAGGTGGATATTCTTATACAGCCCCTAGTTATGGAAGTGTTGAAAGAAAAATAGGCGGAAGTAGAAAATTAAAAGCGTTTAGTGAAACTCATGAAAATGTTTATTTAGAAGCGGATTATTTTAAAGTAAGTAGTAGAGGGTCTCATTATAGTAAAAGGGATGTAGGTCAATCAATTGGTCAAGAGTTATTAAGTGAAGATGAAGGTAGATACTATTTTTTAAGACCTGATGTTAGTTTAAAGAAATATGAATCGCATCTTAAGACTATGGAAAAAATTTCAGATGGAACACATTTATCTTCAATTAACTATTTATATAGTGAGTTTGTTAGCAATAAAAATAGAGAACAACAAATTAAGACAATTAAAGAGTTTTTAGAAAAAGCTAATAAAACTTCGGTCTCTAAGCCATTTTCTTATTTATTAGGCGCCGATAGAATTACTGATGTTGAACTTTATTCTTCTCAACAAAAACGCTTTAGTGACACAGTTCCTTTTATGGCAATTGTTTTAAGTGGATATAAAGATGTGTTTGGTAGAAACGGAAACTTCTTCGCTAATACTAATAATGAATTATTAAGATTAATCGATTATCATATTTATCCATCATTTTATATTACTAATGAATCTAGTTATTATCTTTTAAATACTGAAAGTGAGCATATTTATACATCAAGATATTTAGATTGGGAAGAAGAAATTATTAGACAATATAATTATGTTAATGATGCCTTAAAATATGTTTTAAATGAAAGTATTGTCAAAAGAGAAGTATTAGATGTGGGATTTGTAAAAGTAAAATATTCAAATGGAGTAATAATATATATTAATTATTCAGGGTTAGATAAAATAGATGGTATCACACAAGTAGCACCAACTAGTTATAAGGTGGTTTTATGAAACTAACTAATAGGCAAAGAGAAAATTTATATGGTTATTTATTTATTGGTATTTGGATAATTGGTTTTTTATGGTTAACACTTTATCCTTTAATCATGAGTTTTGTGTATTCTTTAAATAAAGTAACCATCACCGCCTCAGAGGGAATTATTTTAACCAATATAGGGTTTAAAAACTATATTGACATTTTTTCTACTGACTTTAATTTCGTAAACGCTCTAACTACCTTTATTGGAGAGATATTTTTATTTGTGCCAATTATCATCATTATGGCAATTATTATTGCACTTATTTTAAATCAAAAAATTAAATTTAGAGGAATCTTTAGATCAATATTCTTTTTACCGGTAATAATTTCTTCCGGGCCTATGATTAATGAGCTAGTTAAACAAGGTGCAGGAACAGTTCCATTTTTTGAAAACCCAGAAGTAACGGATGCGTTAAGTCAATTACCTAAAATAATTGCGGATCCGATTTTATCATTATTTAGTCAAATGATTATTGTTTTATGGTTTTCAGGAGTTCAAATAGTCTTATTTTTATCGGCATTACAAAAAGTAGATGGTGAAATTTATGAAGCGGCATCAATTGACGGGGCTAGTCCTTGGGAAATGTTTTGGAAAATTACACTTCCAACATTAAAACCAACAGTTTTAGTATCATCAATTTATTCAATAGTTTTTTTAGCAACTTTCTCCTCTAATGCCGTAATTGGACATATTCAAAGTAACATGTTTGAAATAACTAAAGGATATGGATATTCTAGCGCGCTTGCGTGGATATATTTTATTGTGATTTCCATACTTTTAGCTATCGCTTTTGTGTTATTTAAACAAAGGAAAGAGAGGAAAGTGAGATGAAATCTTTAAAGTTAAAACTAAAAAAGAATATTAAACCTCTCAAATTAAAATTAAGAAGAATTTTATTTGGAATGAAATTTACTGATGGGTTAGTGTTTAAAGTATTTATTTATGGACTTTTAATTATTTTAGCTTTTGTCTATTTATATCCGCTACTCCATATGTTAAGTTATTCTTTCCAAAGTGTAGAAGACCTACTTAATCCAATGGTTAATCAAGTTCCAACTAAACTTTATTTTAAAAACTATCAAGATGCTTTCTTTGTGTTAAATTGTTTTGAAACGATGACTACTAGTTTAACAGTAACGTTAATTCCAGCATTAATTCAAACAGTAATTGCAAGTTTAGTAGGTTATGGTTTTGCGAGGTTTGAATTTAAGGGTAAAAGAGTGTGGATGTTGTTGGTTGTGGCTACATATATTATTCCACCTCAAGTAACAATGATACCTAGATATGTCTTATTTCATAAACTTGGGTTTTTAGAAAATGCATTATCAATAATTGTTCCAGCAACCTTTGGACAAGGTCTAAATAGCGCGATTTTCATTTTAATTTTTTATCATTTTTTCAAACAAATTCCTAAGGCTTTAGATGAGGCTGCGCAAATTGATGGAGCTAATCCTTTATATATTTATTTTAGAGTATCAGTTCCTTTATCAATTCCTAGTTTTGTAACATCATTTTTGTTTTCATTTGTTTGGTATTGGAATGAAACATATATTTCTTCATTATTTATGGGAAGCAAAAATCCAACACTACAAATGATGCTTCAAAACTTTGTTTCAGCATATAAAGCGGCAATGGGAGGCACAGGAGAAATGGCGGTTGCTAATGAGGCTGTAAGAATGGCTGCGACATTACTAATAATGCTTCCAATGTTAATTATTTATTTTATATTACAAAGATGGTTTATTGAAGGTATAGATAAGGCAGGTATTACAGGTGAATAAAAAAGGTTTATTAATTTTATTATTAATGTTTTTAGGTTTTTTCTTATTTGGATGTGATAATAATAAAAAAACACAAACTAAAGAAGAAAAAGCATTAGAATTGTTAGCTCAAGAAGCTAAACTATCTTATGATTTTTTCATGGAAACAACTAATTTTAAAGAAGGCAGTTTAGGTTATGGAATGGCTCGTGATCGGTGGCCAGATAATCCAAATATGGCTAGTATCGCAAGCGTTGGTTATATGTTAGCAGTACTTCCTTATGGTGTTGAAAAGGGGTATATGGAAAGAGCGGAAGCTTTTAACAAAGCATCTAAAACCTTAGATACACTAATTGGTATGGAAACTCATGGTGGATTTTTCTTTCACTGGGTTCATATGGAAACATCACAACCTTTATCAGGCTCAGAAGTTTCCATTATTGATACAGCGTTACTGCTTGCGGGAGCGATAGTTGCGGCTGAATATTTTGAGGGTGAAGTTAAAGAAAAAATGCAAGTCATTTATGATAGGATTGACTGGAATTTTTATGTAAATAAAGATAGAAAAATGTTTTATATGGGTTATAAACCAAGTAGTGGATTTTCTGGAGCTTGGGATCACATGAGTGAACAGTTAATAATGTATGTTTTAGCTGCAGGCTCAACAACTCATCCAACTGATAATAGTTTATATAGAACAATTAAAAATATTGTGATGAATAATTACCGGGGAAAATATAAAAGTAAAAATTATGAAACAGAAACATATATTTATGGGCATAATGGCTCACTTTTCCAACATCAATTTTCACACGCGTATATTGATTTTAGAAATATAGATGATTATCAAGGAACAAACTGGCATAAAAACGCAACAGAAGCGGCTAAGGCGAATTATTATTTTTGTAAAGATGAACAATATAAATACATTGCTTATGAAGGAGCATGGGGCTTATCTGCATGTGATCATCCATTTGGATATAGCGCTTTTGGTTCAGCACCATCAAAAAATCATAAACATAATGGAACAATTGCCCCTTATGCAGCGCTTGCGAGTATTAATTATGTGCCTGAATATACCCTTGAAGCAATCTTACATTTTGATACATTAGAAGAATTAAAAGGACAATATGGATATAAAGATTCTTATAATTTAGGGCCAGTAGATCCAACATATTTTCCAGAACTACATGCCGCTACTCCATGGTATGACAATGATTATCTAGGAATCGATAAAGGAATTACTCTTTTAATGATTATTAATTATGAAAGTGAACTTATTTGGGATTTGTTTATGCAAAATGAAAATGTTCAATTAGGGTTAGAAGTGCTTGGCTTTAGGGAAAGTCAAAAATAAGATAATAAAACAGAGAGAAGTTATACTTGAAAAAGAAAACGTTTTCATGTATAATGAATTTAGTAAATCGAAACGTTTCGATAGATTAAAAAAGGAGGATAAAAATCTATGAAGAAAATTTTGAGAACTACGATAGCTTTATTTGCCTTATTTATTTTAGTAGGATGTAAAAAAGATAAGGTTAAACCGGTAATAACAGTTCCAGCAGCAGAAGTTTCTATCTATGTAGGTGATGAGTTTGATCCTATGAAAAACGTTGTTGCAAAAGACGATGTTGATGGAGTTTTAACAAGTGAAATTGTTGTTACTGGAAGTGTTGATACTACAAAAGAAGGCAGTTATACATTAGTTTATACTGTTAAAGACAAAGCTGGTAACGAAGGGAGAAAAGAAGTTACAGTACATGTTATAGCTCGCCCACAAGGATTAGGAATAGAAAACCCTGATTTTGATGAGTGGGATGAAGAAAGAGGCATGCCTGTTGGATGGACTAATTGGGTTAATACAAGCCAAGATGTGGCAGCTACTTTCTCACACGGCGATAGCATGGCTATTATTGACATTACTGCACAATCAACTGTAAAAGATAACAACTGGTGGGACGTTCAATTTAGATGTGAAACAGTAACATTCCCAGCATTTGAATCTTATACATTAAGAATTTGGGCATATGCTGAAAATCCAAGATATATGATGGTTAATATTCAAGGTGGTGGATTAGCTCAAAAAGCAATTGATGCTGAATTAGTAGAGTTAGGGACAGAGGTTCCAACTGAACCAATTGAAATTGATTTCTTTGGTCTACAAGATGCAAATAATGCGATGCTTCAATTTAACCTTGGTACATTCCATAAAGTAACTGATACTCATCCTGATAAACAAACAGTATTAGGAAAAGTATACTTCTTAAAGGTTGAAGTAGTAAGTGGACCAGAAATTGAAAACCAAGCACCATTATTAACTGGTAGTGATGTATATCTTTCACTTGGTGGAGAAGCATTAGTTAAACAAGGTATTGTTGTTAAAGATGACAGAGATAACTTAACTTTAGATGATGTTACTGCAGAAGCTTTAGGTGAAGAGTTAGATGTTAATAAAGAGGGTGTCTACGAATATAAATACACTGTAAAAGATTCTGAAGGTTTAGAAACAACAATGACTAGAAAATTCGTAGTTGGTTCATTTATTGTTCCTACAATGGATAAATGGACTCAATGGTCAGGTGATGGTGGAGAACAAACAGTTACTGCCGCACCAGGATCAAAAGAAGCTTCAATTGAAATTACAGCACTTGGACCAAATGCATGGCACAACCAATTCAAACTAACTAACTTAAAGGGTAATAAAGGAACGTATGAAATTAGATTTAAAGCTTCTTCAACAGTTGCAAGAACTATTGTCTTTGCGTTAGAGTCAAACTATGGAGTTGGAGTTCCAAGAGTATGGCACAGACTAGAACTTACTCCTGAACTTAAAGAATATGTCTTTGAATTAGTTTTACCAGAAGATGCTCTTGAAGCTGGTTCATTCCAATTCTTTATGGGTAATTGTGCTCATGAAGAAGGCTTTGAAGATGGAGTATATGTACCATCAACAATAGCGATTAAAGACTTTAAAGTTTTACGTTTAGCCGATATTCCTATTCCATTTAATATTCTTACAATGGATTTATGGACAGAGTGGTCAGGCGATGGAGGAACACAAGTTGTTACTGCAGCGGAAGGTTCAAAAGAAGCAAGTATTGAAATTACAGCACTTGGACCAAATGCATGGCACAACCAATTTAAATTAACTGGACTTAAAGCAAGCCGTGGAAGATACATATTAAGTTTCCAAGCTTCATCAACAGTTGCTAGAACTATTGCGTTTGCATTAGAGTCAAACTTTGGTATTGGGGTTGAAAGAGTATGGCATAGACTAGAACTTACACCTGAACTTCAAGAATTTGAATTCGAATTAATTTTACCTACTGATGCAGTAGATGCAGGATCATTTCAATTTTTCATGGGTGATTGTTCAGGAGCAACAGGGTTTGAAGATGGAGTATATGTACCATCAACAATAGTTATTAAAGATTTTAAAGCTCCACGTGTTGGCGATGTTCCAATCCCACAAGAAGTTCCTACAATGGATTTATGGACTCAGTGGTCAGGAGATGGTGGAACACAAACAGTTACTGCAGCGGAAGGTTCAAAAGAAGCAAGTATTGAAATTACAGCACTTGGACCAAATGCATGGCATAATCAATTTAAATTAACAAACGTTACACCAAAAGAAGGTAAATATGAAATTAAATTCCAAGCTTCATCAACAGTAGCTAGAACAATCGTATTCGCATTAGAGTCAAACTTTGGTGTTGGTGTTCCAAGAGTATGGCATAGAGTAGAACTTACACCTGAACTTAAAGAATACAAATTTGAATTAATACTTCCTGCAGACGCAACAGCTGGTGGTTCATACCAATTTTTTATGGGTAATTGTGCTCATGAAACAGGTTTTGAAGATGGAGTTTATGTACCATCAACAATAGTTATTAAAAACTTTACAGTTACACGCGTTTCAGCTGCACCAATTAAACAAGAAATTCCTACAATGGATTTATGGACAGAGTGGTCAGGAGATGGTGGAACTCAAGTTGTTACTGCTGAAGAAGGAGCTACTGAAGCTTCAATTGAAATTACAGCACTTGGACCAAATGCATGGCATAATCAATTTAAATTAACTGGACTTAAACCTAAGGCAGGTAGTTATACAATTACATTTAAAGCTTCATCAACAGAGGCTAGAACAATTGTCTTCGCATTAGAAAATAACTTTGGTGTTGGTGTTCCAAGAGTATGGCATAGAGTAGAACTCACTTCTGAACTTCAAGAGTTTACCTTTGAATTAGTGCTTCCGGCGGACGCAACCGAACCAGGTTCATTCCAATTTTTCTTAGGAAAAGCTGCTCATGAAGAAGGCTTCGAAGATGGAACTTATGTAATATCAACAATAGTAATTAAAGACTTTACATTTACTAAAAACCCATAAAATAAGATAATAAAAGGCGCATGGGTTTCCTGCGCCTTTTAATTATTTCATTATGAAAATAACAGAGATTTTAAAACAAATTGAAAAAACAGCCGTTCGTTTTTTCTTTGACCATACCAATTTAAATAAAGAATCTAAAGGTTACGGGCTAACAATTGATAACACTAAAAATCTTAAAAAGGCGACTATTGCTGGAAGTGGATTTATGTTAGCTTCTTTAATCGTAGCCGAAAAAAGAGGAATTATTAAAAGAGAAGAAGCAATCGATATCGTAAGGCACACATTAATTAACTTTTATGAAAATATTAGTCATTATGAAGGTTTTTTCATCCATTTTGCAGAATATGAAACAGGAAAACGCCACAATTTATCAGAATACTCAACAGTAGATACAATGATATTTTTATGTGGTGCGATTGCGGTAGATAGTTATTTTCAAGATGAAATAATTAAAACTTATTTTAATAAGTTAGTTAGTAGAATAAACTTTCCTAAATTTGTTCATTTAAAAGATAATAAACCAACATTTTATATGGCATATAACCCTGATAAAGATGGTCAATATGTAAAAAAAGAACCAGGATTTATTCATCATTGGTCAATGTTTGCAGAACAAATACCACTATATGTTATTTACGCTGGTTTAGGATATGAAAAAGCATTAGATGTTTATAAGAGTTTTAAAAGAGAAAAAGGTTCTTATAAAAATATAGAATATTATTTTACTCCTGGTAATGCTTTATTTGTATATCAGTATCCACTTGCGTTTTTAGATCTTAAAGGAATTAAAGATGATGATAATATTAGTTGGTTAGAAAATGCGCACTTAGCAGTTAAAGCTCATCAACAATTATCGGTAGATATAAGCAGTAAATATAAAACATTTAATAAATATGCTTATGGGTTTACTGCTGGAATGACAAAAACAGGCTATCAAGTTTTTAGAGGATTACCTAATGTGGAAAACAAATACGCAACTGATGGTACAGTTCATCCACACGCAGTTGTGGGATCGCTTAATATTAATAATGAAATTGCGGTTCCCGCAGTTGAATACTTATATAACAAACCAAATCTATTTACGGAATATGGCTTTGTGAGTGGGTTTAATGAAGATGAAGGATGGATTGCAAAATCTTATTTGGCAATTGATAAGGGATTAGAACTTTTAATGGCCAATGCTTATTTATCTAATGATGTAAGAGATGCTTTTATGAATCATGAAATAATTAAAAAAGGACTGGAAGTATTGAAATGGAAATAATATATCAAATTTATCCTTTAAGTTTTTTAGATACTAATAATGATGGTATTGGAGATATAAAAGGGATAATTAAAAAACTTGACTACTTTGAAGAGTTAGGAGTTAATTATTTATGGTTAACACCAATATTTTCATCACCAATGGAAGATAATGGATATGATATTAGCGATTATTATAATATTAATCCAATTTTTGGTTCACTTGATGATTTAAAAGAGTTAATTAAGAAAGCTAAAAAAAGAAAAATTAAAATAATTTTAGACTTAGTTTTAAATCATACAAGCACCAAACATATTTGGTTTAAAGAAGCTTGTAAAGGTGTGGATAATAAATATCATGATTATTATATTTGGAGTGAAGAAAAAACAGATATTACCTCAATATTTAGTGGTTCAGCATGGGAATATGTTGAAAGTGTAGGTAAATATTATCTTCATATGTTTTCAGTAGGACAAGCCGACCTTAATTGGAAAAATAAACACTTAAGGGAAGAGTTATATAAAATGATTAATTATTATATTAATTTAGGTGTTGGTGGTTTTAGATTAGATGTTTTAGATTTAATTGGAAAAGATTTAGAAAATAACAATCTTTATGATCGAAATGTATTAAAAAAATATTTGCTTGAATTAAATAATAGATGTTTTAAAGGAAAAGATATTTTTACTGTGGCAGAAATGAATCTACCACTAGAAAAAGCTCAAAAGTTAAGTGAAGAAAATATCTTAACCACAGTTTTTCAATTTGACCATATTGCCTTAGATGAAGTAAAAGGTAAAGGAAAATGGGAATTAAAATCTTTAAAATTAGATGATTTAAAAGAAACTTTAAATAAATTTCAACAAGCTTACTCTAAGGGAGGAATGCCTTCACTATTTTGGTCAAATCATGATCAACCAAGAGCGTTAGGAAGATATTTAAATTTAGATTATAGATATTACGGTCAAACAATGTTATTTATGCTTATGTTTTTACAAAAAGGACATATTTTTATTTATCAAGGTGAAGAGTTTGGAATGTCTGGATTAGGTTATGTAGATATTAGTGTATATAAAGATGTTGAAGCGATTAATTACTATAATGAAGCAATTAAAG
>JAAZKC010000082.1 GCA_012800005.1 Acholeplasmataceae bacterium
ACATCAAAAGATAAAACTAAAGTAGTTTTGGTAGAAAAAGGCATTATTACAGTCGATAAAAAACAATATTATAAGGTAAAAACAACTGGAAATAAAACATATTTATTTTTAAAAGAAAAATATAATGACGACATTATAAATCAAAGTATTGTCCTTTATTATAAAGATAATATAATAGTAGGTTACCATTATGAATGAACAGATTAAAAGACATTTTAGACTATATTTGTGGTTATATATAGTTACGCTTATATTTAGTATCGTTTTAATTACCCATATTTTTAGTTTGTTGTCAAGAGTTAAAGAGACAGAAAAACTTAGTATTTTCATTGCCGCTGATGATGTTGCTTATAGTCGTTTAAGTGAAGACTTTAAACTTGATACCACAAAGAAAATTGAAGTCGATTATTATGATCCTAATGATAATTTATTTAATAAAGTTCTTTTGACAAGAGGAGTTAACTTTACAGATATTATTATTTTACCAGTTTCTTTGCTTGATAATATAAGAATTATGAGTAATTTTAAAATATTAGATTATGAGGTTATTAAAAAATATATTGAAATAGAAGAAAGTGATATTTTCACATATAATGGAAAATTATATGGTATTCCAATATATGATGGAAGTAACGGTTATCTAGATTCCTATATTAATTATAATAATGAACCATATGTTTTATTGTTTAATATTGATTCTAAAAATATTGATAATCTTAATAGAAAAAAGGAACATAATAACGCCTTATTATGGTTAAAAAAGGTATTTGAAGAAAAAAATGTCTAAAAAGTATAAGAACACTGATCTAACAATTGAAGATTTACCTAAAAACAGAAAAGAAGTATTTTTTGATGTTTGTAAAAATCGTTATCGAATGCTTATTTTTTGTGGAATAATTCTTTTAATATCGGCAATCCCCTTTTTAGCTCTTTATATGACAATGTTAAGTGAAATTGGTAAAATCCAACAAAATTTAGCTAGCGCCGTTGTTACACAAGAAACTTATAACCAGCAGTATTTTCAAATTAATTTAATAATACCTTTATTTATGTTGGCATCATCTGTGATAATAATAATTGCTTTATCAGGAGTTACGAGGATAATTCATAGGTTAGCGTGGGGAGAAGGAGTAGCTTTTTTCTATGATTTTTTCTTAGGAATTAAACAAAACTTTTTAAGTTTTCTAATGCTTATTTTTATTGGGATTTCTTTTTATGTTTCTAATTTAATAAAAACCGTTATTTTATTAAATGGACTTATAGAAACTTATAGCGTTTTTTATTACTATATTCCTTTATTTATAAATATATTTTTATTTTTTCCAATAGTTTTACTTTACTTAATGCAATCAGTGATTTATAAAAATACCTTTATAGGAAAACTTAAAAACGCAATTTTATTATTTATTAAAAAGTTTTTAATTAATGTTTGTTATATGGCTCTATTAAGCTCTTTTTTAATATTTATTGTTTTTGCGACAGCGCCATATAAATTAATTGTTGTTAGTATATTTATTTTTACATTTCCATTATGGATATTAGCGTATGTATTAATAGCTTCATCAATATTTGATGAGTATATTAATATTTATAATTATAAAGAAATATATAAAAAAGGTATTTATTTTAAAGAATAAAAAAGAGAGGAGGAAGAAAATGAGACAATTGCCAAGCTATCCATTGTTTACCAAAGATCCGTTTTTTTCACTATGGATGCCACATGATATTTTAAATGAATGTGATGTTGAAAATTGGTTTGGAGAACGTAAAAGAATATATGGTATTATCAAAATGGACGGTAAACCATTTTTGTTTTTAGGCAATTTAGCAAATATAGACAAATTAAAACAAACAAAGTTAGAACTAACCAGTTTTGAAACAAAGTATATATTTGACTCTGAATGGTTTAGCTTAAAAGTTTCATTTATATCACCATTACTACTTAATAAATTAGATATTTTATCAAATCCAACAACTATTTTCAGTTATGAAATATTTCCTAAAGTAGACGCAGAGTTTGAAATAGCGTTATTTATTAATGAAGAAATCTGTTATAATGCTCATCTTGGGAAAAAACAAGTGAGAACTGATATTTTAAGATATGATATGGAGCTTTGTTATGTTGGGGTTGATGATCAGCGAGTTTTGTCACATTCGGCTGATAAAATTGGTGCAGACTGGGGTTATTATTATCTTAGTGGTGAGTCTTGTGGTGTTTTTTCAAGCGATGAGATAAATAAATATTTAGATAAACATGTCATTTTAAAAGAAGACGACAGTGTATATATTGTCTCTTTTAATAAAAGTTTAAAGGGAAATATTTATCTAGCTTTCGATGATATTATTTCGATTTATTATTTTGGATTTCCGCTTAAAGGATATTATTTTAAAGATGGTAAAACAATAATTGACGCTATTTTTGAGACAAATAAAATGGTTGATAAAATTAAAGTTATGATAGAAGAATTTGACCGTGATTTAGTAAGTAAAACTAAAAAATATCATCCAGCATATATTAATATTTTAAGGGCAGCGTTAAGACAAAGTATTGCTAGCCATAAACTAGTAGAACATCAAGGTAAACTTTTATGGTTATCAAAAGAATGTAGTAGTGCTGGCTGCGTTGCCACAGTAGATGTTAGCTTTCCAAGCAGTCCATTATTCTTGTTATATAATCCTAAATTAGTTTTAGGAATGTTATACCCGATTTTTGAATTTGCCTTAACTGATGCTTGGCCATATCAGTTTGCCCCTCATGATGCGGGAATGTATCCTTATGTAAATGGACAATACTATGGGATAAATGTAAAAGAAGGTAAATATCAAAATAGTATTGATTTTAATAATGGCCTATTAGGAGTTTTACCGCCTTATTATTTATATCCGAAAAACTCTAATCTTTACAAACTTGAAAGACAAATGCCAATTGAAGAGTCAAGTAATATGTTAATACTTTCAGCATTAGTATTAAAAAATGGAGAAGGGAAAAAAGAATTAAATAACTATTTTAATTTACTTACAAAGTGGGCTGACTATATTTTTGATAAAGGATTAATTCCAGAAAATCAACTATGCACAGATGATTTTGCGGGTCATCTAGATAAAAATATTAATTTGTCAATTAAGGCAACTATAGCTCTTGCAAGTTTTGATATGATCGCAAAATCGTTAGGCAAAGAAATTTCTTCTAAATATCTTATTGAAGCCCAAAGAAGAGCTGATGAGATTCAAAATATTAGTGGCCACTTACCACTTGTTTTTGGTGGAGATAAGCAAACATTTTCATTAAAATATAACTTTTTTCCAGATATTATTTTGGGGACAAATCTTTTCAATCAAAAAATTATCGAAAGAGAAATTGATTTTTATTTATTGAAAGCGAATAATTATGGTATACCACTAGACAGTAGAAATACATATACGAAATCAGATTGGTTAATGTGGGTATGCGCCATTACGACAAACAAAAAGGCACAAGATTATATTATTAAATCAATTGACATGTTTTTAAAAGAAACTCCAAGACGAATTCCTTTTAGTGATTGGTATGATACAAAAACCGCAAAACTTCCATCAAAAAAAGATGAATTTCATAACAGACCAGTTCAAGGTGGTTTATTTGCGCCACTATTAAAGGATGTATTATATGATAAATAAATTAACTAAAAAAGAAAAACTTTCACTTTTAACAGGTGAATCGAGGTGGACTTTAAATCCAATTGAAAGAGTTGGGATAAAGCGCTATGTTTTTGCAGATGGTCCGCATGGCGTTAGAAGTTATGAAAATCCTTGTGATAACGATTCATTAGTTAATAAAGCAACCGCAACCCCATCACTGGCGCTTCTTGCGAATACATTTAATAGAAATCTTGTATACAAAGTTGGTGATGTTTTAGGAAAAGAAGCGGCGTTTTATGGCGTTGATGCCTTATTAGCACCAGGTATTAATTTAAAAAGAAGTCCGTTAGCGGGAAGAAACTTTGAATATTTTAGTGAAGATCCAGTTGTTACAGGAGTGCTTGCGGAAGCGTTTGTTAATGGAGTCCAAAAAAACTATGTTGCCGCAACCTTAAAACATTATATTTTAAATGAACAAGAAACCAATAGATTTAATAATATTTCAGTAGTAGATGAAAGAACATTACATGAAGTTTATTTAAAACCGTTTAAAATTGCCCTAAAAGCTAAGCGTAAATTAGTGATGTCATCTTATAATAGAGCCCTTATTATAAATAAAACTAAAGAAGAACATATTACTGAAAGTGATTATTTAGTAAATAAAATTTTAAGAAGAAAATTAGGTTTTAAAGGCACAGTTGTTTCAGATTGGGATTCTGTTCAAAATAAAGATAATACAATTGGTATTATTGATATTGAAATGCCTTACTCTAAAAACAAAGAATTATCAATAAAACATGCGAAAAAATATGATGATAAGGTAATTGATAAATCAGTTAATAGAATAATTGAATTATTTAAATTTTCTAAAAAGAGAAAACAAGAAAATGTTAATTTCTTAGAACATCATGAACTGATGAATAAGGTAGTAGAAGAAGGGATTGTTCTTTTAAAAAATGAAAACATATTACCACTTAATAAAGATGAAAAGCTAATTATTATTGGTCCGTTTTTTAAAAACCCACCAGTTGGTGGTGGTGGCAGTAGTGAACTTAGACCATTTTTAGAAGATTCATTATTTAATTATATGAACAAAGGAAATTATACATATTATGAATCATATGAAATGACAGATGTTTTAAAGAATGATTTATTGACTAGTAAAAAAGTATTATTTTTATCAGGTCACACGAAAAGTGAAGTTAGCGAATCAAAAGATAAAAAATCATATAGTTTACCAGAAAATCAAATAAATCTTTTAAGAAAAATAAGTTCAATTAACAAAAACATAATCCTAATAACTTATACAGCTTCAAGTTATGAAACTAAATCTATTAATAACACGTATAAAGCATTAATTTACCATGGTTTTGCTGGTCAATGTAATGGGAAACCGCTTTATAATGTGCTTTATGGTATTATTAACCCAAGCGGTAAGTTATCAGAAACATTTCCTGTTTCAGAAAAAAACAATGTTTATCCTTTTCCAGTAATAAAAGATTATAATGAGTATAAAGAAAAAACATTATTTGGCTATAGATATTATAACTATAAAGAAATAGATGTAAGTTATCCATTTGGATATGGCCTTAGTTATACAACTTTTTCATATGATAATCTTGAAATAAAATGTGAAAATAGGGAAGTTTATATTTATGTGGATATTACTAATACTGGGGTAGTAAAAGGAAAAGAAACAGTTTTTGTATTTTTAGTAAGTCCATTTTATCAATATAAAACACCTACGTTGGTTGCTTTTGATAAAAAAGAGATTTTTCCATCCGAAACACAAAGATACGAATTTAAATTAACAAAAGAAGATTTAGAAATTTATAATCCTAATCAAGGTTATATAACACCTACTGGAATTTATGATATCTATGTTGGCTCCAACGCAAATGATTTCTTTCTTAAAGAGACATTTAACTATATATGTGATAAAATAACTAATAATTATACAAGAGAAACAACATTATTTCATTTAATTCAAAATAAAAAATGCCAAGAATATTATGATGAAATTGTTAAGATGTATGAGTTGGATGCTTTCTTCTTTGAGGTTAATCCTGTAAAAAGATTAAAAGAAGAATTATTAAAAAAGGGAATTGCTGTTAGAACCGCAAACGAAATTGAAAAGAAATTATTAAGGTTAGGAAACGATAGATAACGACAAATTTAATATTTTAAAAATAATAAGAATAAAATAAATTATGACATATTATAATAAATTTAAAATGGTGGTTAAAATTTATTAGAAAGGAATTAAAATGATTGATAATTTAATTAAGAAACATAACGAAATATTTGAAAAAACACATAATTATGTGTTTTTTTCACCTGGGAGAATAAATTTAATTGGTGAACATATTGATTATAATGGTGGATTGGTTTTTCCACTAGCGATAAATCTTGGGACATATGGAGTTGTGAGTTTAAGAAAAGATAAGAAAGTTAAAATATATTCAGAAGGTTTTTCTAAAAAACCATATATTATTGATTTAGATAATTTTACAAAAGAAGGTCCTTTCTATACGAATTATATTAAAGGGATGATCTTCTACATAAAAGAAAAGTTTTCTAATAGCCAAGGTTTTAATATTTATATTTATGGCAATATCCCTGCAGGAGCTGGACTATCATCAAGTGCTTCATTAGAATTATTAATTGGAGTTGTTTTAAGAGCATTAAATAATTTAGAAATATCAAATAAAGACTTAGCTCTTCTTGGAATGCGTGTTGAAAATGAGTATATTAATTTAAATTCTGGAATTATGGATCAATTTATTATTGCATTAGGAAAAAAGAATCATGCGATGCTTTTAAACACAAGAACATTAGAATATAAATATGCTCCTTTTGATTTAGGTGAAAATGTTTTAGTTGTAGGGTTTACTAATAAAAAAAGAACCCTTGCAGATTCTAAATATAATGAGCGTTTTAATGAATGCAAGGAAGCATTAGAAATATTAAAAAAAGAAACAAAAATTAATGATTTAGTTGATTTGAAAATTGAAGAATTAGAAAAATATAAAGATAAACTAACTAATAAGTTATATAGAAGAGTTAAACATGTTATTACGGAACAAGAAAGAACTAAAAAAGTATTTGAGACACTTATGAAAAATGACATTAAAAAATTAGGAAAATTATTAGTTGAAGGACACCGCTCACTACAGTATGATTATGAGGTATCAGGGCTAGAATTAGATACGTTAGTAAATGAATTTGTTAAATATGGTGCTTTAGGGGCAAGACAAACAGGAGCTGGATTTGGTGGATCTATGATTGCGATTGTTCCTAAAAAAGAGTTAAAGGAAATAATTAAAAAAGTAAGCAAGTCATATAAAGAAATTATTGGTTATGAGGCAGACTTTTTTGATGTTTTCGCAAGTGATGGAGCTAAAATGTTATGATATTGGAAAATGAGTTTTTAAAAATAACATTTACTCCTTATGGTGCATCGATAATGAGTATAGTTGTTAAAAAATTAAATAGAGAAATTGTCTATGGTTATTTAAATGAAGAAGAGTATAAAGAAAATAAAGATTATTTTGGTTGTGTTGTAGGACGTTCAACAGGAAGAATAAGAAATGGCGTTATTTACGATAATGACGAAAAATATGAATTAACGAAAAACTTTGAAAACAAGCATACATTACATGGTGGTTTTGGCCTACATAATAAGGAGTTTTCCTATGAAATAAAAGAAAAAAAATTATTTTTTCTAGATATTCACCTCATTTAGAAGATGGCTTTTTTGGTGATTGTGAAATAAAAATAACTTACAAACTTAAAGGTAATAAGTTATATATGTATCAAGATGTAGCTACTAAAACAAGGGCTTATATAAGCTTAACTAATCATGTGGCGTTTAATTTAAATGAAGATAAAGATACAGATATTTTAAACCATCAATTATTTATTAACGCCAGCAAAATGATTAATCTTGATAAGGAGTTTATTCCTTCTAAAATTGTTAGTGTTAATAGTGTGTTTGATTTTAGAATGAAAAAAGAAATAAAAAGAGATTTATTTTTAAAAGATGAACAACTCCTTATTGGTAAAGGTTATGATCATCCTTATATTTTAGATAAAAGTATTGATAATTTAGCGTGTACTTTAGAGGTTGAAGATTTAAAGGTAAATATTTATACAACACTACCAGTTTTAGTTTTATATATAGGGAATTTCATAGAAGAACAAAACAACTTAATTAGTGGTAAATCGCATTATCGTGGTTCTGTTGCCTTAGAACCTCAAGGCATTCCCAATAACCAAGAATTTAAAGAATATAAAGATAATAACATTATCACAAAGGAAAAACCTTTAAAAGAATACATTATATGGGAGTTTATTATGTGAATGTTTGAATTGTTTTTAAAATTTTAGATATTTCGTATATAATTTAGATGTATTAGTAAATATAAATGGAAGGGAAAAGATAAATAATGAAAGTTCTAGTAACTGGTGGACTTGGATATATTGGTTCACACACCGTAATTGAATTAATTAAAAACAACCATGAGGTTGTTATAATTGATAACTTATCAAATAGTGAGTTAAGTGTTTTAAGTGTTTTAGAAAAACTAACAAATAAAAAACTTCCTTTTTATAAAATGGATGTTAAAGATGAAGAGATAAAAAAAGTATTTGAAGAACACAAAATAGAGGGGATTATTCATTTTGCTGGATATAAAGCTGTAGGCGAAAGTGTTAGTGAACCACTAATGTATTATCAAAATAATATAGGCACCACTTTAAATTTGGTTAAATTAGCACTTAAATATAAAGTTCCTAAATTTATTTTCTCATCAAGTGCTACTGTTTATGGAGATCAACAATCACCATTTGATGAAACAATGCCAAGGGGAAATACAACAAATCCTTATGGTGAGACTAAAAAAATAAATGAACGCATCTTAGAAGATGTTGCTTATGCAAATAAAGGTTTTAATGTTGTTTTATTAAGATATTTTAATCCTATTGGAGCACATAAATCAGGTCTTATTGGTGAAAAACCAGTAGGAATACCTAATAATTTAATGCCTTATATAACTCAAACCGCAAAAGGTATTAGAGAAAAACTATATGTTTTTGGAAATGATTACAATACTATTGATGGTACGGGAGTTAGAGATTATATACATGTTGTGGATCTTGCGAAAGGGCATGTTAAGGCTTTAGAATATAACAATAAGGGTGTTGATATTATTAATCTTGGAACAGGTAGAGGAACTTCCGTATTAGAACTTGTGACATCTTTTGAAGAAGTAAACAAAATTAAAATACCATATGAAATAACCAATAGACGTCCTGGAGACATCGATGAATGTTATGCATCAATAGATAAAGCAAGAAAAGTTCTAAAGTTTGAAGCAAAACTAACTATTGAAGATATGGTTAGAGATGCTTGGAATTTTGAAAAGAATTTAAAATAAAAAACTCCGCCGAAGCGGAAGGACATTAAAATGTCGGTCTAATTCAAGACAACTAAATTTTATAGTATAACTAATTAAATGTCAAAACAGAATTGCACAAAAACAGTGCAATTTTTATTTACTAAGAAATACTATTTTATAGTAAATATTTTAATATATATCATATTAACATTTGTAAATGATAAAATCTCTACTCGAAAAACTCTTGATTTTTTTAAGTTTTTCGAGTAG
>JAAZKC010000083.1 GCA_012800005.1 Acholeplasmataceae bacterium
TAGTAGTCTCTGTTAAAGAAACTTCTCTATTACCACGGAAACCACCAGTTTCACTACCTTCACCATATTCCCATTCATATGGTTAAAGTACTTATACTCTAATTTTGCTTCGTCTGTATCAAAAGTTGCAGTTCCAGTATATTTTCCATCTGCCCCTTTAGTAAGCTTTAAAGCATCCGCAAGAGTCCAACTATTAAATCCTCCTAAGACATAGACATCTCCAGTAAAATCCGCTGGTACAGTTACACTAAAGTTAAGTGTATAACCTTGTTCTACCGGTTTAGGATTTACGGTAACCTTAACTGTTGCGGTAATCTTTTTATTAGGTTTATAAATAACCTTTAAGTCTACGTTACCAACTTTTAAACCTTTAACATAGACATCGTCACCGCGTGTTTTAATTTCTAAAACATCTCCCATGCCCGAAAACTCTAAATCTTTTGCGGCATGGTTTACTTTAAGTTTAACCTCTTATTCAACTTGTAGTGTTAAACTTGTGTTAACTTCAAGTGTTACTTTGTCCTTACCACAAGCTGTTAGTAGTAACAGTCCTAGTAAGAAAACTAGTAATCCTTTAATTCTTCGCATAAATAAAAAACCTCCTTATGTTTTTTGTAAGTGCTTTCAAGCATATTATATCAAACATAAAGAGATTTTAAAATTAAAGGCTTGTGTTAACCGATTACATCTTTTAAATATCAATATTTAAGTTAACAATTAAGTTTTTTCTTCGCCGTTTTTCCAAATATTTTCTACTCTTAGAAGAGCTTCTTTGATTTTTTCTTTTGTAGAATAAGTATTATCAGTATTTCTTAGTATATCCGCAATAATTTGTGGCCCCCCAGAAGAATAATAGTTTATAGTAGCCACAGAATCCCATGAACCAGTTGGTTTAACAGTGGCATATTTAAATACCTCAATTTGTGTTCTTGCAAGTAATAATTTATGATCACTACCTTGAAGTGCGCTAAATTCTTCATTGGCATTTTTATAAGCAGGAACGTCTTCTTGGTAGATTGAAAATATTTCTTCTTGAACTTCTTTGCTTGTGAAAATTTTCGCAATTTCTTCAACTATTGCTTGTTTTTCACTAGTCATCCCACTTCTTACTACAAACATTTTAACCTCGGCAAATGCGCCACTTTGAAATAAAGTTCCTGCATTAATAGATCCATACGCATTATTTGCTTTAATCGTAAATTTAGGAAGTGGGGCAATTCCTAATACATCTCTTCCAATTGCCTTTCTTGCTTTTTCGTAGTTCCAACTAGCTCCAATTACTGATATTGAAGAGCCATTGTAAAAATGATGCTCCCAGTCAAATCTATTATTTAAAATTCCACCATTTTGAAAGTTAAAAAATTGTTGACCCCAACTCATAACTGAGATAGTATCATCACCAGTTGCAAATGCATTTTGAGTGGAACCATTAAGTGGCAACCTAAGTGTTGTTTCGTTAGTTTGGGCGTTTTTCGCTAGTAATAGAAATGCATTATTATAGCCGTCTTCACTAATGGTTACCGTAGCTTTACGGTTTTTTATTTGAGCCGCTTCCATAATTCCTTCCCAAGTCTTAACTTGTTCATCGCTAATATAATGTTTATTGTAGTATAACACTGAAGTCTGTGCTATATATGGAACCCCAAATACATATTCTTCGCCTAAAACTTTCGCTGTTGCCGCTTTAATAAACTCATAATAGTTATCATTTTCTACTTGTGCTAATAGTTCCGCTGTTTGAATTGGCGCAAGATAATTATAATCATTTATTAATTTCTCCAAATCAGCATTCATTATTGAAAATAAATCCGCATCAAATGGAAGATTTTCCTGAAGCATAAATGCCGCATCACCTGAACCCATGTCACTTATTTCTATATAATAATCTAAGTCTTGGCCATGTTTTTCTTTGTAAGAAGCTACGTACTCTTCAACTTTTTCTTTATAAAAATCTAATAAATGAGGTTCTACATAGATTTTAATGTTTTTTGGCAAGTAAACTTTTTCCCAAGATAAAATTTCATCATCAAAATATAATAAGTTAAATGGTGGTTCTGCTCCTTCTAGTGAACTCTTTCTATTATCAATGTGGCCACCCAAAAGATCTCCTTCACCATATGCCCATTCATTATAGTTAAAATACTTATACTCTATTTCTTTTTCCTCAGTTTTTAAATAAGCTTCCCCGTAATATTTTCCATCTTGACTTTTAGTTAGTTTAATCGCTTCTTCTAAATCCCAATTATTAAAATCTCCTAGCACATAAACATCGCCAATGTAGCCATCAGGAACTGATACAGAAAAGTTTAGATTATAGCTTTTTCCTAAATTAAGTTTTACAGTAACATTAAAGCTTGCGATAAGTTTTCCTTTAGGTTTATAAGTAATCCTAACTGTCGTATTACCTTCTTGTAAACCCGCAATATAAATTCCTTCAGGATAATCAAAAATCCTTACAATATCACCCATACCAGAAAACTCTAAATCTTCAAAATCATAGTTCAAATCAAGTTTAATTAATTCTTCAGTATAAATTGTTAGTTTTTCATTAATAAAACCTGATTCTTTTTTCTCACAAGATGTTAAGAAAAAGAGTGCTATTAATAAAGTTAATATTCCTTTTATCTTATTCATTAATAAAACCTCACTTTATTTCAAACGCTTAATTTACTTGCCTTATTACGTTCATAAACTTTAATAGTTTGATTAACTATTAAAAACAGTCCATAAAATACGAAAACTGTTCCTATTGTCCAGTATAAACCATAAAACAAAGTAATCTCTTTAGTTTCATCTAACATATATGAAAGCATTTGAAAAGGAATCTTAATAGCCCCCGCTAAAAACAAAATATCAGGTTCAAACTTAAGATTATATATTAAACAGACAAATGTTGGAATAACCGCAAACAAAGCGGTTTCTGGCCCTGCGAATAATACTAAAAAGATAAACATCGCACTAACATTTATAAACTTCTTATAAGGGATTAGACTAACACTAACTTTATCTTTCATTAAAGTATTTATTAGTAATGTTGGTAAGTAGAAAAACATCAACATTGCCCAAATATTAAAATAAGGTTCTACAGTATGAAAGTTAGGGTTATAATCTGATAATAAAATTTCAATAAAAGCTTGTCCTTCAACAAATAAAAGTTTAAATAAAATAATAAATATTGAGGCCGCATAATATCTTTTTAAATAGGCAAGTAAAGATGTTAATATAAATAACGCAACTTGAATTAAAATACCTAAAGATTCAACTCCGTTTCCTTTGTTGAACTCAGTTATATAAAGTAATATTGAAAATGTAAATGTAATAAGCATCACAATTGGTAAGGTGATTTTATTAAGTTTATTAATCATTTCTTTATAAATTCCTTTTCTTCTTTTAACTTTATTATATCAAGAGTATGAACCATTATTCTAAATCTTTTAGTAGTTAAGATATGTTTTAAGAAGTAATTTAGTTTATCTATAGATCCTTCTACTTCTAAATAAACACCTTCTTTAATATTTTCAACATAACCAACTAAAGATAACTTTTTCGCAATTAATAAAGCTTCATTTCTAAAAGCGACTCTTTTAACTTTACCTTCAAATAAAATAGCCCATCTTTCTTTTTTACTATCTTTAAAAGTGGGTAAGACTATTTTATCTATTCTTTTTTTCATTATTTTATAATTAATAAAACTAATCATAGTATCATTATATAATAATTATTCATTTAATAAGAAGTCTATGATATTTAAGTGTTTAATTCCGTTTTGGGAAAAGTTTATTTGGTCCATAGATATTACATATTTAGGAAAATTATCAGCTGTTTTCTCATAAACACCAAACTCTCTTTTTCTTGTCTCTTCAGTAGGCATTAAATAAGAAACTTGAAAATAATTTAATTCATTAGCTTTATAGGCAACAAAATCAATTTCTAAATTATTTACCTTTCCTATGTAAACATCGTATCCTCTTCTAACTAATTCCATATAGACAATATTTTCTAAAATTAATTCAATGCTTTTAAGATTAAAGCCAATCATCGCTTCTCTATATCCGTGGTCTGAGATAAAAAACTTTTCTTCAGTTTTTAATATTTCTTTTCCTAAAATGTCATTTCTTTTAACTCTACTTATTAAAAAAGCATCTTCACAAAATTTTAAATAATTAATAATTGTATCTACAGTAGCATTAATTTTTTCCGATTTTAAATATCTTGAAATTGATGATGCAGAAAATGTTTTACTTGTATTGGCAAATATATATGAAATTATTTTTTCCAATAAAGAAACATTTCTTATATTATATCTTCTAACCACATCTTGTAAAATAGCGGAATTATAAGAATCTCTTAATGCCTTCATAGATGTTTCATAATCAAGTTTAAATGGCGCTATATGTGGCATTCCTCCAAAAACAATATAATCATTAAAAGAAGATTTTGGATGAA
>JAAZKC010000084.1 GCA_012800005.1 Acholeplasmataceae bacterium
AAAAATAACAAACCATAAATATAAAGTTGTGATTACGATACTTATTATCATAAATAGTTGATGATTTTTATCAGTTCTAAATGTTATTAACAATATTAAAATTAAAAGATATATTATTATCCCTAAAATGTTTGATATTTTTGTTTTTTTAATGATTTTTTTATTTTTATCAATAACTTTATCATCAATTTCTATAACGGTAATCATTTAACATCACCTAAAACTAGTTTTTTAATTTCGGGATTAGTAGATTTAAATATTTCTTCTATTTTTAAAATATCAATAATAGCACCATCATTCAAAAAAACAATCTTTTTAGAAAGCATAAGCGCATCATTAATATCATGAGTAACTATAACAAATATTCCACTATATGTATCTAATAGTTTACTTAATAATTTTTTAACATCAGCCTTCTTCTTCCCATCTATTCCTTGAAACGGTTCATCTAGGACTATTAATGAAGGATATTTTATCCACATTTTAGCTAAAATAGCTAATTGTTGTTGACCTTTTGATATTTGTTTAGGCTTTCTAGTTAATAATATTGAAATATCAAAAAGTGAGGCAACTTCTAAAACTCTTCTATTAATTTCTTTAAAAGAAATCCCTTGAAGCTTTAAGGGATAAGCAATATTATCAAAAATAGTTAAATGAGGAAATAGTCTTGCGGATTCATCTATATAAGCAATCTTTCCGCTTTTTAAATAATCTTGATTGGGTAATTCATCATCAAATAATAAAGTACCCTCAGTATAATCTAATACTTGAGCAATAATTTTTGCAAGAGTAGTTTTCCCTGAACCACTGGGGCCAATAATCGCTATTGGTTCTTTATTGTTGATAGTTAGATTAATATTTTTTAAGGCAACTATCTCATTATGATAAATTTTTGTAACATTAGTTAATTTTATTGTCTTCATAATTTAATTATACTAAATTTAACGGAATAACAAAGACACTTTCTCCTGGCATAAGATTATAACTAAATTTTCCATCAACTAAATCAACTAACATTTCTTCACCATGATAATAAACTAATGCTTTTTTTGCATCGTAAAAATAAACATCTAAATAATTGGTAATATTTAAATCAGGATCACTAAAATTAACAAACATTACTCCATAGTTATCATCTTTATCTTTAAATGAGGAGACTATGGTATCAGCTGTTGCATCAACTGACTTAATGTAATTAATCTCTTCAACGTCATTAACTGTCGTTTTAAAGTTGATATTTGAACTATTTCCTTCACCTAAAACATGCATTGTTTCTTGATATTCAAAGGCATTATAAACAGCTTCAAACTTTCTAATTTCACCATTAATCTTTTTAACAAGATCATATTTTTCTGACTTTGTTCCATCATTTGAAACAATTCCTACTTCAAAATCAACAGTTTTATCGTTTGAATAAGTAAAATAAGTAAATCCTTGAACTCCATAACTCATTAATACCGCTATTTCATATCTTAGTGTTTGTTCAGTAATTCTTCTATAGTTATGATGTTTTGTCGCACTAACAAAATAATGTACTTCTAAATCAAAATCTTCCGATAATTCTCTAGTCAACTCTAAATTAGCAAGCCAATTTGATTGAACATAAGGCTTAAAATCTGGAAGCCCTCCTAAGGGATATAAATCCACAGATAAAATTTTCTTACCTTCAATGTTAACTAATATTTTATCAATATAGTTTCTAAGATAATTTCTATATGAACTACTTCCTACATAATGAGTGCTAGGTAATAAATTAATGAAAAATATTTTATCTTGAAATAAATTATTATGTTCAACTGAATGAGGAATAAATTCCAACATTTTTTCTTGAGACGGCTCATCCCAATATAAAAATCCTGCTAAATTGGGATTATCTATTTTTCCTAATATCATCTCTTTTTCAATATTTTCAGATAAAGTTTGTCCCCTAGTATAGTAAATAACATTAATATCATTTAATTCTGCGTATGAAAGCATATTAGAAAAATCATTAGGTGTTTTATTATCCCAAGCAAATAAATAATTAAAATTCGCTTCTTTTAAAGCTTGATAATTTTCTAGCGTTGGATATGGATCATTCCAAGCCCCAATCCAAAATTTATAGCCTTCTTGTTTATAGTAAGGTACTTCTTTAATCTCTTTAAGTCTTGTTTTTACTGGTGGTTTTTTCCCATTACATCCTGTTAATACAAGCATTAATACTATAAGTGTTGAAAGAATTATTTTTTTTAAATATTTCATAAAGCCTCCTTAAAGTTATCCTTTTAATCCGCCACCAACTGATAAATTCATAATCTTATCTTGGAATATTATAAATAGTAGTAATGTTGGTGTTATTGACATAAACACCCCCGCAAATAACATTGGAATATTTATCTCTCGCATTGTTGATTGTTGATATAAATATAATCCACTTGATAATGTTGGATAACTTTTTAAAAATAATAGTGGTTTCATATATTCATTCCAGTTACCAATAAACGCAACCACAAAAAGTGAGCCAATTACTGTAAAAGCCATTGGTAACATGACATAAATAAATGTTTTAAAATGTCCAGCACCATCCATAAATGAAGCTTCCATATAAGCCGTTGGCAAGCTCTTAAAATATGCATATAATACAACGAAATTAAAAGCTAACCCATTAGCGAATGTTACTAAAAATAGAGGTGAATTTAAAATTCCTAACGCATGATAAACCTTATATTGAGATGGCAGTGCACCAACAATCGGTAACATCATTGTCACTAATGAAAGCCCATAAATAAAGTTTCTTCCTCTAAATTTATACTTTGCGATAACATAAGCTGATAATGATGAAGAAATAATTCCTAACATTGTTCCTCCAAAGGAAAACCATATTGAATTAAGCATCATAATAAACATATTGCTACCTTGAGCACTTAACTGATTAAACGCATTAGGGTAATTGCTAAATAGCCATTCTTTTAGTAAACCGGTACGGTTATTATTAAAGTCAATTGGATCTTTAAATGATGACATAAATGACCATAAAATTGGTATAATAAGCGATAATCCATAAACAACAAATACAATAAATATAATTATAAAAGTGATACTAACTTTTTTTAATTTGCTTTTTTTATTCATTATATCACTTCCTAATACTCAACATCTGGGTCAATTTTATTAATTAACCATCTAAATAAAAACACTATTGGAATACTTACAAGTGTGAAAAAGAATCCAACTGATGCTGGATATTCATAAACGCCTGAATCGACATTTTTAAAAATCCAATAAGCAATTGTAGACGTTTCAAAAGCTCCACCTGTGTCAAATAATAAAATTGGGCCAGATGTATTAAATAATTGTGTTATCGCTAAAATAAGCGTTGTTGATAAAGTTGGCCAAACCATTGGAGTTACTACATAAAATAACTCTTGCCACCAAGTAATTCCCTCAATCTTTCCCGCTTCAATTACTTCCGTTGGAATACGTCCCATCGCTCCTTGATACAATACAGTATTTACACCAAAACCAACCCAAACACAATAAACCATAATTGTATTAGTCGCATATTTTGCGTTCGTTAATAGTGGTGGCATTTCATAGTTAAAAAGATTTTTAAGTAGTGTATATATAGGACCATACGTAGTAATCATATTTTTAAAAATAATTACCATTGCTACACCAGATATAATTGATGGTAAGTAAAATAACACTCTAAAAAACTTATAGCCCCATACCTTTTTATATAAAAAATATGCGACAAAATAAGTTAGTGGAATAATTATTAAAAAGTTTAAAAAGAAGTATTTAAGTGTATTAATTAATGAAACTCTTAATTCAGAATAGCCAACTGAAGTAAAGGCTTTAAACATATTTTTATAATTTTCAAGTCCCCACGCATATATAAGCCTTCCATTATCATCAACACCTTTAATATACTTAAAGGCCATTAAAATTGAATTTATATTAACAATAAGATAAAAAATGATAAACCATACCACAGGAATAAAAAGCATCCCTATTATAAAGGGAATCATATTTTTTCTAAATGGTTTTGGCATCACTTCTTTACTTTTCATTAACTACACTCCTAAATAATAATGAATCCTCCACCGCCAAACGGCGGTGGATTCTTCATAATAATTACATTTCTATGGCTTTATTACAATAGCCCCTAAATAAACAACTGTACCAACTTCTAAGGCTGCTCCATTATCTTTTGTGATTGTAATTAATAGTCTTGGCCCATAACCGTGGCCAGCTGTCGATTTATCTGTTATTGGGAATTCTACATATCCTGATGAATTTGCCGCAACCACTGTATTATTTACTTTGATTCCATAACTATTAGGATTACTTACCCACATTCTTAATGTTGCTGTATCGATTCCTGGTATCTTATTAAAATAAATTTTTTGAATTCTAATTTCCATCTGGTTAGGTTTGTTTGAAGTAAATTTAGTTGAGCCAGCTTCATCAGCAGCTTTAACAGTTTGGTCATATTCCCATGTAAAATAACCAATTCTGCTACTAGATTGTAAACCAACTGCACCTACACCTGATGCCTCATCAAATCTAATAACTCCAGCTGGATTTGGATTTACAAAGTTATAGCCTCTAATTGGACTTATTAAGAAATATTCACCAGGCATAAAGTTTGTCGGTCCATTTCTTTGTATTCTAATTCCAACTTTATTTACATTTGTCAAGGTTTGTAAAGTTCCATCTGGAGCTTTTATTTCAACTGCTTTTAAATCCCAAGCGATAAATGTCCACTTGCCTTTTGCTGCTTCTGTACGTTGTAAGTCATTATTTCCAAATGCAAGTACCTCAACAATTTCATCCGCATTCTTTCCATTATATACCCAAAAACCAATATAATCATAACTTGACCAGTCTTTCTTTTCTGGTACTACTTCAATTCCAGTTTTATCTGTTTCGCTTAAAATTGATATTTTAGCAGCTCCTAAGTCACCTTCATGAACTGTTGTCATTTGATATGTTACTTCCGCTTTTGTTTGATCATATACGCTTGCTATTGTAGCATTACCTATATGTGATAAGACATTTTCACCTGTTGTATAAGATACACCTTTTACAATAGCGCCTAAATGAACAACTGTATCAATTTCTAAGTTTGCGTCATTGTCTTTTTTGATTTCAATTAATAGTCTTGGACCATGAGCTGTTCCTGATAGTTCTGATATTGGGAATTCTACATATCCTGATGAATTTGCCGCAACCACTGTATTATTTACTTTGATTCCATAGCTATTAGGATTACTTACCCACATCTTCAATGTTATTGAATTAATATTTGCTATATGGTCAAAATAGATTTTTTGTATTCTTATTTGCATCTTATCATTTACTGTTGATTTAAACTTAGTTGAACCAGCTTCACCTTCTGCTTTAACAGTTTGATCATATTCCCATGTAAAATAACCAATTCTACTACCAGATTGTAAGCCAACTGCGCCAACTCCTGATGCTTCATCAAATCTAATAATTCCATCTGGATTTGGATTTACATAGTTATAGCCTCTAACTGGACTTATTAAGAAATAATCACCAGTATTATGGTTTACTGCCGAATTTGCTCTTCTTGCTACAATAATTCCCACTTTATTTACATTTTCTAAATCTTGTAGAACACCGTCATTTGAAGAACCATCTTTAATATCAACTGATTTTAAATCCCATGCGATAAATGTCCATTTACCTGATGGTGCTTCTGTACGTTGTAAAGAAGAATTTCCAAATGGGAAAACTTCAACAGTTTCTGCCTTTCCATTATACACCCAAAAGCCAACATAATCATAACTTGTCCAGTTTTTCTTTTCTGGAGTTATTTCAATTCCACTATTCATTGTTGAACTTAAAATTGATAATTTAGTTACTCCTAAATCACCTTCGTGTACATCTGTTGTTTGGTATGTTACATTTGCTGTTGATTGAGGATATACTCTTGCTAATTCAGCATTACCCATATATGATAATACATTTTCGCTTTCTTGGAAGTCACTAAATACCACAACATCACCATACATCGCAAACGCACGTACAGTAACAATATTCGCTGTATCTTTTATACTTATTAAAAATTCTTTAGTTTGTGGGTTCGCTACTTTTCCATAAATTACTTGAACACCTGCTTGAGTAAGACTAGTAATAGCGACATCTTCTTGTGAAACAGCTAGTCCAAAACTATCTGGCGCACCATCAAATTGTCCAACATAAGATTTATGATTATCTCTCAATGCTAATGGTCCGCGTAAGTTAACCACATTTCCACTACCTACCTCATTATAAACTGCCGTTACTGTCATATTTCCCATAACGGAAAATGAATAAGTATTACTATAAGTTAATACTTGATTCTTTTCATCTTTGAAATAAGAAAAACTTGGACTTTCATCAGTCAATGTAACTATTGTGTTAAGTGAATATTTTGGTGTTGTTGTAGCACCATTTACCGTTTGAGTTAATGTGTATAAATTAGCATCTGTAACCTCATAGTACGCTACATAGATAGCATCACTAGTAAATGAAGGGAAATCACTTAAAATACTATAAACTGTTGGTGATGCTAAATTATAATCTTCCATTAAAACAAAGCCTACAAAATTTGATTTTGGTTTTGATAGACCACTAGGCAAAACAAAATCCTCAGGTAATGTTGAACTTACATTAGCGTGTTTTAAGTATTTAAGGTTTGAATCAACAAATGTTACCACATGTCCACTAGTTGCATAAAATGCTTCTACTGTTGTGTTTTCATAAACCTTTATTGACAATGCTTCTACCAAATCAGTCCTTAAAACACCATTAATAAGCCAATATTTAAAGTCCGCTGTTTCATCAATGGTAACATCAAACTTTCCACCGTATGCTACGGTTGATGTTGTAGATACTTCTGTTTGTGTTCCATCTACATTTTTTAAAACCGTTACAGTTAAGTAACCCGCTCCTTTGATATTGCTTGCCAAACCGACAAACGCTAGTAACACTACTAGGGTAATAAATAATCTAAGTTTTTTCATCATTACTCGCCCCAAATTTCCTCTGAACCTAAAGTTCCAAAGAAGCTTCTTCCGTTTGCACTTTGGGCAATCGCTTCTTCAACTTCAAATTCCACCACTTCAATTTGTGGCGCTTCATATTTTTTTTCTTTTTTCATGCTATCCTCCTTAATTAAGCATTTTGTATAAAATAATGAAACCTCCACCGCCAAACAGCGGTGGATTTTTCATAATAATTTCTTTTTATGGTTTTATCACAATAGCCCCTAAATAAACCACTGTGTCAACCTCTAAGTTTGTTCCATCCTCTTTTGTGATTTCAATTAATAGTCTTGGTCCATAACCGTGGCCAGCTGTCGATTTATCTGATATTGGAAACTCTGCATATCCTGATGAGTTTGCCGCAATCACTACTCCGTTTACTTTGATTCCATAACTATTAGAATTATTTACCCACATTCTTAGTGTTGCTGTATCTATTCCAGCTACATCCTCAAAATACATTTTTTGAATTCTTATTTGCATTTTGTCATTTACTGTTGATGTAAACTTAGTCGAACCAGCTTCACCATCGGCTTTAACAGTTTCATCATATTCCCATGTGAAATAGCCAATTCTACCGCCAGATTGTAAACCAACCGCACCAACTCCTGATGCCTCATCAAATCTAATTACACCATCTACATTTTCATTTACAAAGTTGTAACCTCTAATTGGACTTATTAAGAAATAATCACTTGGTTGGTGGAATGATCCGCCACCACCTCTTGTGGCAATTTTAATTCCTATCTTACTAACATTCGTTAAATCTTGTAAAACACCTGTTGCTGATGAGCCATCTCTTATTTCAATCGCTTTTAGATCCCAAGCGATAAATGTCCACTTACCTACTGCCGCTTCTGTACGCTGTAAATCTCCATTTCCAAATGGGAAAACCTCAACAATTTCCGCTTTTCCATTATAGACCCAAAAGCCGATATAATCATAACTTGACCAGTCTTTCATTTGTGGCACTACTTCAATACCATTGTTAGCCATTGAACTTAAAATTGTTAATTTTGCGGCACCAACATCTTCGCCATAAACTTCTACTGTTTGATATGTCGCTTCGGCTGTTGATGGTGCATAGACGCTTGCCACCACAACTTCTCCCATATGTGATATGACATTTTCACCTTCAGTATATGGAATTCCAACCGAAATATTAACTATTAAATCCTCCGCTTCTGCAAGTGTATATGTTATTTGATAAATCCCTTCTTTTGTTGGCGTAAATTTATTTTCTTCTGTAGTTACTATTAACCCATCTGGATCAACTACACTGAAATTAGGCACTAATTCTAAATTTTCTACTCCATCCACTAAAACTTTAGGTAACACAACACTAAATACTTCATTAATGCTTCCTTTTCTTATGATGATGTTAGAATCATCTAATACAACTTCTTTTTTTCTAACAATCGCTCCTAAATAAACTACTGAATCAATCTCCAATCCTAAACCATCTTCTTTTGTAATCTCAATTAATAATCTTGGTCCATATCCATGGCCAGCTGTTGATTTATCTGTTATTGGGAATTCTACATATCCTGATGAGTTTGCAGGGATTACTTGGTTAAATAGTTTAATGTTATAAGTGTTTGGATTATTTACCCACATTTTTAATGTCATTGTGTCAATTTCATTAATATGAGTAAAATATAATTTTTGAATTCTTATTTGCATTTTGTCATTTACTGTTGATGTAAACTTAGTTGACCCAGCTTCGCCATCCGCTTTAACAGTTTGGTCATATTCCCATGTCATAAAGCCAATTCTACCGCCAGATTGTAAGCCAACCGCACCAACTCCTGGTGCTTCATCAAATCTAATAATTCCATCTATATTTTCATTTACAAAGTTATAGCCTCTAATTGGGCTTATTAAGAAATAATCTCCCGCTTTATGGTGTGTTCCAGTTCCCCCTCTTGTGGCAATTTTAATACCTACCTTATTAACGTTTGTTAAGTTTTGTAAGACGCCTTCATTTGATGAACCATCTCTTATTTCAATCGCTTTTAAATCCCAAGCGATAAATGTCCATTTACCTACTGCCGCTTCTGTACGCTGTAAATCTCCATTTCCAAATGGGAAAACCTCAACAATTTCCGCTTTTCCGTTATAGACCCAAAAACCAACATAATCATAACTTGACCAGTCTTTCTTTTCTGGCACTACTTCAATTCCACTATTTTGTATTGAACTTAGAATTGTTAGTTTTGCAGCTCCTAAGTCTCCTTCATGAACTGTTGTCATTTGATATATAGCCTCAGCTGTTGTTGGTACATATACACCTGCCACTATAACTTCTCCCATATGTGATAAGACGTTTTTACCTTCGGTATAGACAATATTTCTAACCATTACAATATCAATTACTAAGTCATCTGCACCTTCTAATTTATAAGTTATTTGATAAGCACCTTCTTTAGTTGGCGTAAATTTATTTTCTTCTATGGTTACTACTAATCCATCTGGATCAGTTATGCTTACTTCTGGTAATAAGTCTTTATTTTCAATTCCGTCTACAATAACTTTAGGTAATACAATATCAAATGTTTCACCAACAATTCCTTCTCTTACTGTGATATTATCAGCAATCATTTTGGTTCCAATTTCAACCTCAATTAAAGTTTTTCCTCTTAAATTACCAATATTAAATTTAGCTCCATTAGGTAGTTTTTCACCATTTTCTAGTTTTACAAATAGTTGAGTTTGACCAATACTATTATCAACTTTAATTGTATAATCTAGTGAACTTGTTGCCGGTATAACCGCAAGTGCGTCACCTTGATTTGAATTTACCTTAATCGCAAAGTCATTTGGGTTATAAATCCAAATTGTATAATCACTATACGCTTGATAACCATCTAATAAATTATAGATTCTAACAAATCCTTCTGCGCCTGCTTCATTTATAATTTCATACTCATATGAACCTAATTCTTCTTCTTTATGAACTAAAGTTGTATATAAATAGTTTTGGTTAATCGCAAAACTACTACTCAAACCAATATGAACTGTTCCGCAAACTTGATCAAACCTTGCGTATACTCCCTCTAAGTTATCATTTTTATATCCTTTAATAGCGCCTATATAGTATTGATGTCCTGTTCTAACTGCGGATTGATCAATATCTTGAACGAAAATAACTAATTCTTTGAAGTTAGTTTTAATTTGATTTTGTCTACTTTCAGTCGCAAAATTAGCGCGATTATCATAAGCAATAAATTGCCATGAGTGTGCTGGCACGACAACTGCGCTACCATACTCATTTTCAACTTCACTTACATAAACTCTTGCGGCAATATTATTATCATTATAAAAATAAAAACCTATGTAGTCATAACCAGAAATATCTTTGATTGCGCTTTGAACAGTAATTCCCACAGATTGGAAGTTTTCACCTCTTTTAACTAACTTAAGTGCACCACTTTCTTCTCCATGTTTTATTTCTGTTTGATAAGAAAGTTCTGTATAGTTGCCAAACCCATAATAACTTTTTGCTTGATTAAGACCATATGTAACATCTAAATAAGCAATTTGATCTTCAACCAAAGTAAGATTTTCTACAAATAAAGTGTATTCTTTAGTATCAGAGTTACCTACTTTATCATATTGAGTAACCTTGTATGTATAATTCCCACCAATTAAAGGAATAAACATACCATCAACAACTTCTACCTCTTCACCGTTCGGATTAAGGATAATAATCTCTTCTTTTGATGTGTCTACACCAGATAAATCTTCTACTGTAAATGTTGGAAGTTGAATTTCTTGATTTGTAAATCCTGTTTCTACAATTTGATAAGGTCTAAATGTAGGTGGTGTCGTATCTACGCAAGTTATTACCAAGTTAACATGTGGAACTAATTCATTTTCTTTAACACCATAAGTAATCGTATATTTCCCTACTTTTGCGGGTAAAAAGCGCCCTCTAGTAACATTGATTTCATTATTATCGCCATCAACTACTTTTTTTACTTCAACTACTAAATTAGGAAGCTCTTTTCCTTTTTTATCATAAACTTTTGGAGTAGGCGCAACATACGTTTCTCCTAACTCAACTGTTTGATTAACAAATGATGATACATCTATTTTATAATCTTTTGGATTTTGTTTTTTCCCGCAGTTAACTAATAACAACAATAACGCGAGTAGTGGAATTATAAATAATCGTTTTTTCATAAAGCCCTCCTTTTAATTAATAACCTTACTTAATTAAAGGCATTATCTGTCCTTTAGAATTTCTCGCAATTTCATTTAATCTATTCATAACCGCTTGCGGAGTATCTCCTGATGTAAAGAATGCCCCCTCAGCATATCCAAGTAACGGCATAAATGAAGCCCCATATACAAGTGGTGATAATCTATTTCTTGTCACAACTATAAACTCACTATCACCAGTTAATTCATTAACGCTTTTAGCAAACGGAGTTAAGTTTGTTAGGGTTGTTGTGTCAAAGCCATATGGCATTGCTAAACCACGATTATTTTGAACACATATTTCTTGAGCATAATTGCTAAATAGGAATGTTAAAAACTGATTAATTAATTCATGTTTTTGTGCACCACTTTTAATCTTAGGAACACCAATAACATGAGATTCTCCAGTAACATTAGCCATTTTTCTTGCTTGTTTTATTTTATTAAAATCTTTTTCACTTACTGATGGATAAGAAGTTTCACCCCTATCTACCGCATCAATTACATTTCTTAAAGTTTCATCTGACATATTTTTATCTTCAAGAGTTTCTACTATTGAACTAATAACTGGTGCTGCCATAAAACGAATGTCTGAGTCTGCCTCAGGTCTTTGAATTGTTGAAATCATTTCATTGTAAATCCAGTCACCAACAACTAACATTGGTGCCTTTTTCTTATCTTCTCCATATCCTAATCCCAAAAAGGCAATTTGTGATTCTAAATAACTCATCGAATCAGCATTCTTATGAACATATCCATTAGCTGGTTTCATAATCCTTTCTAAAACTTCATACATCCTTATTCTTCCTTTTTGGGCAAGAAGTGTTTCAAATTTCTCATCAGTATTCGCAAGTTCTATTGTGCCATTATTATCGTATTTTCCGTACCAAAAGTTATTATAGTTCTCGATTCCTTCATATTGAGCCCACCAAGTATAACTAATTAACTCCCAATAAGATTGGCTTGTAGTAACAGAAAAAGGATAGCCTCCAGCAGCCTTAATTTTATCGCCAAATTCAAATAATTCATTAGTTGTTCTTGGTAAACTCCAAGTGCCTTCTCCTAATAGTGTATTTAAAGAATCATTGTTATATGCGATTCCGGTATAACCAACTTGCCATGGCATTTGATAAATTTCACCCTTATCATTAGTAAAGTATTCTTTAAATGATGGTGTCATTTTTTCACCAATTGTCTTTGTTTCACCTTCTGGTTTTGAATTTAAAACTTGCGATAAATCAACTAAATAACCATTTTTCTCTTCAAAAGCTAGTGAGCCAGTTGAAACTACGATATCACTTGTGTTTGCGGTTGATTTAATGATTGCTTTTGTTCCATCTGCAGAGTGACTTTTTTCAATATTAACTTTAGCTCCTGGATAAATATCTTCATATTCAGTAACTACTTTTTCAAGCCATTCAGAACCATAACCTAAATCAACAATAATTACTTCAATACTTCCTTCATAATAACCCTGTTCATTTTTTTCACGTTTTGTTTCTTCTTTTTTACCACAACTCGCTAGTAAAAATACCCCACTAATTAATAAAATTAAGCCAAAAACTCTTTTAAAATTTTTCATTATAACATCTCCCTATATCGTTTCCAAGCATTTTCTATTTTCTTTTTATCTTCTTTTGTTAAATTTTTAAATGGTTTTCTTGAATGTCCAGCTTCAATACCTTTTAACGATAAAATGTATTTAATCCCTTCAATTAGTCCAACATCGACAAGCACTCTAATAACATTATTAACTTTATTTTGAACTTTCAAGGCTTCTTCATACTTTTTATCATGAAATAATTTATAAATCTTTATAAAGCTTTCAATCATCACGTTAAGTGATGTTCCAATCACCCCAGTCGAACCCATAATTAAACTTGCTAAATAAACTTCATCTGAACCACTATAAATAATTTTATTGGTATTAAACCTAATTTGTTCAAGTAAATAAAAGTTTGAATCAGTAAATTTCATTCCCAAAACATTATCAATACTTAAAAGGTCAAGCATTTGATCTAAGGTAAACTTTTGTTTTATATAGTTAGGTGCATTATAAATTATTAAAGGAATACTAACAGACTTAGAAATGGCTTTATAATAACTTTTAATTTCTTCATAACTATAATGAAAATAAAATGGTGCCACACTAGATACTGCATCTACACCTAAACTTTCCGCATGTTTCGCAAACATAATCGCTTTTTTAGTAGAAACATCTCCAATATGAGCAATTACATATTTCCCTTTTGTGTGTTTAACTATCAGCTCTAGTACTTCTTTTCTTTCCTGTTCAGTTAATAAAAAACATTCTGCTGAAGACCCTAATGCATAAAAACCATCAGCACCTTCTTCTATTAATAAATCTATCAATTCAACTAAAGCTTCTTTATTAACACTTTCATCTTCGTTAAATGGTGTAATTAACGGCACTAAAAATTGATGTTCCATATTTGTTATATTCCTTCCTTTAAATTCCAAATTGTATATGATATTGATGGTAGTTTTTCACCAATTTCTCTTAAATAATAAACAGTAAGTAGACTACCATCATTTCTTTCGATAGTTGCGGGATATCCTAAATCCCAATCAACCCCATCATCTCTTAATATGTAATTATTAAGATATGTCTTACCCGCATCAGCACTTTCAGAAACTCTAATTCCAAATGGATGTTTTCTTCTTCCATAACTTAATAAAATATTTCCATTTGAATGCTTCATTAAGTGTGGTGGTGAACCTTCAATATTAGTGTCTTCTAACTTGGATAATTGTTTACTATCTTTAATATATGTTTGATATATTGTAAATAAATCTGTATCTTTTTTTTGAACCCTAATTGAAATTAAAACCTTACCATTTTCAACCTCAATTGCGTGCGGTTCATAAAAATAATAGTTTTCAATATTAGTATTTATTTTTAATGGTTTAGTCCAATTAATGCCATCACTACTTTCCATAAAATAAATACCTTCTTCTAATTGGTTTTCATTGTGAATCTCTGATTTAAATGATCTGCCTACATAAAAGTAATTACCGTTTTTTAACAATATTGGTCCATGAGGAGATGTAATTGGCACTTTATATGAATGACTAATAGTTGCGCCTTCATCATTGCTTACCAATATCCATGAACCTAAATAAAATGCTTCTTCAGCATCACTAATCGTATCAGTTTTTGAGTCCATAATTTTTCTATCTTCTTCTTTCTCATAGCGAAATGAGGCATCATATTGAACCGCTTTCGAATTATTAAATGTTGTGATTAAAACTTGACTTCCCTTAGAAACAATTCCTGCATCACGGTCATCTAACGGTGAGTTATAAATAATTTTAGGTTTGCTCCATGACAAACCGTCATCATCAGAATAGCTCATAACTATTTTCCCAAAAGGACATAAATGTTTAAATCTATAGCCAGATGCCACAACAACCAATCGTCCACTTTCTAATCTCGTGATGCTGGGCCAACCGAAATATCCAAATTTGTTTTCTGGCTCATGCATAATAAAACCATGTTTCATCTTAATCATCTTCTTTCATATTATGATTATTTATTTTTTTAAATTAAAGGGAATAACAAATGCTCCCTCACTTGGTTTTAGTTCTAACTTTAAAATACCGTTATTTAAGTCAACCATTTTCTTAACCCCATTAATGTATATAAGAGCCATATTGGCATTACCTAAATCAATTTCTATATAATTTGTTTTTTTCAAATCTGGATCAGCAAAATTAGTTATCATAAATGCATGATTACCATCTTTATCTTTAAAATTACCTAAAACTGCATCTTCAGTAGTATAAATTTCCTTAATATAATCAAATGTTTCAACATCATATTTTGTTAACTCAAAACACGGATTACTACTATGTCCTTCACCTAACACATACATATTTTCAATAATATCAAATTGTAAATAAACATGATCCCAAGCTAATAATTCATGATTAACTGTTTTGGCCATCTCATATTTTTCAGTTTTTCTACCATCAAAATAAGTAATCGCAACATCAAATCTTCCATCACCATCATGTGCATATGTAAAATGAGTTAATCCTTTAGCACCATGAGCGAGAAACACATTTATCTGATATCTTAATGTTTCTACTGATGTTCTTCTATAATCATAATGTTTAGTTGTTAAAATGAAAAAATGAGTAAATAGGTCATATTCAATACTTAATTTTGTAAGAATTTCCATATCTTGAAGCCATACTGGAACAATTTTAGGGTTAGTTGGTGTTCCTTTTAGCGGATATAAATCTTGTGATATAACCTTAAGACCATCTTGTTTAATAATAAAATTTTCCACTACCGCCCTAGCATAGTCTTCATAATCGCGGTATCCAGTATTTTCTTTACCAACTGTTGAAGGATACAAGTTAACATATTTTATACTGTTAAATTCATCATAAGACTTTCCAATACTATAAAGTTCTGGAACTTTTTCTCCCTTAGGCTCATCAAAAACATTTATTCCAAATAAAACATCACTATCTTTATATTTTAATAATGCATCCTTTTCACTTAGCTCATTTAAATAGTTACCTTCAACTGTATAAATGATTTCTATTCCTGTTTGTGATGCATAATTAAATAAATTATCTAGTTGTGCTTCCGTTTTACCACGCCAAACAAACATCTTATTTAATCCCATCGCTTTGGCATTTTGATAATTTAATAATGTGATTTCAGGGTCATTCCAGCCCCCAATCCAAAAGGTTTCATCATATTCATCGTAATTAGGAATTTCTTTTATTTCTTTAAAAAAGCCACTTTCAAGTTTTTCTTTTTCACATCCACTTAAAAACCCTAAAAATATGATAAACACGATAATTAATATTTTTTTAGACATTTTATCTCCTTTTTTTATAACAAAAAACTTTATGGTTATATTTTTTTATTTGCGCATTTTCCCTCTTAATGCCCCAACAAATATTTCTGTTCCAAATGGCAATTTAGCGCCCTTTCCACCACTGTTTGTCGGTAGATTAAAATAAAGGATAACCTGCTTATTAGAACCAATTGTAACTTGATAATCAATTTCCTCACCTGGTTTAATAACCACTACTGAATTATCGCTTGAATTATGAACTCTAATTGAAAAACTATTAGGGTTTTTAATCCATATTGTAAAATTTTCAAATTCTTCATAACCATCTAATAAATTATAAAGCCTTAAAAATCCTTCCGCACTTGTTTCAGTTTTATTTGGATTGCTAATCATCTTAATATTTAAAGAGCCTTCTTCACCTTGACGTTTCACTTTTGTTTGATATGTGAATTGTTGGAATGTATATGCTGCGCTATTTAAACCAATTTGTGAACTACCTGCCTTATGGTCATATCTAACAAAAGCATCTTCTAAATATGAATATTTTCCTCCATCTATATTTCCAAAATAATAAGCCGTATTAATAAATGCATATGTATTGTCCATATCTTGAATAAAAATTCCTAATTCATTGATATCATTACTATCTTGTCTAGTAATACTGCCTGTCGCAAACGGTCTTCTCGCATCCCAAGCAATATATGTCCAAGCCTTTGGTTTGGCGACAATTCCATCACCATATTCTTGTGTTGTTAAAATTGTATATACTCTAACTGGCCTATTACTATCGTTATAAAACCAAAAACCAATATAATCAAATTGTGTAAAATCTTTTTCCATCACAGAAATTATTATTCCCACAGAACTTTGACCTGAAATCTTCTCAACTTTCAAAGCACCTCGTTCGTTACCATGTTTAATTTTTGTTTGAAAACTCATTTTTTGAGAACCTTCAAAATGCGAAAATGTTGTAACTTGCTTCTTACCAAACGGTTCATCAAGATAAGCAATTCTTCCCGTAACTTTCACTACATCACTAACTTCCAAATAATATTCACCTGTTGCCTCATTACCAGCATTATCGTATTGCTTAGTAAAATATGTGTATGTCCCCGGTTTTGTTACAACAAATTTATTATTTGTAACATTAACACTAATTCCATCTGGATCTTTTATAGTAGTAATACCTCTTTTTAAATCTCCACCTGAACGATCATCTAAAGAAAAAGTTGGTAATTCAATTGTTTCATTAAGAAAAGCAATTCTTGTCATAGATGTTACTGTAATAATCGGAGGGATTGTATCTTCTATTTCAATTTCAAGTTTTTCAGTTAACCCTTCAATATCTTTAACTTCATATGTAATTGTGTATATACCTATTTCATTAGGTAAAAAACGACCTCTAGTAACATTTAATTTATTCCCATTTGTATCAACAACAGATAAAACACTCGCAACATAATCAGTTTCTTTGCCATTTTTATCCAAAACTTTAGGAATTTGAGCTGTAAATGTCTCTCCTAACTCACCAACAAGTTTTGTAATACTTTCAACATCAATTTTATATTCTGGTTTTATTTCTTTTTTATCGCACCCAACAATAAAAAAAATAAATGTAATAACTACCAATATTTTCAATAAAAATTTCTTTTTCATATTATCCCTCACCAATATAAAATTTATTTCTCCAATAATTTAAATTATATATATAATTTCACACTATAATTTTACCATAGAAAGCGGTTACACACCACAACACTATTAATGTAATGCATAACAAAATTAAGCACTATTTTATTATCTTTTTGTTATTTTCAAATAGTTTATTAAACAACTTTACAGCCTTACTAAAGGGAGTTATTTGTTGGAAACTGTTTTTTTACTATTTAAAATGTGATTTTAAAATTTCAAAAAAACACATGTTTCGTTAATAACTTTTATAATCCGCTAAAAAAATGTTATTATTTAATTAGAGAATACAATTTTTACATATTTTTAAAGGGGGTATAATATGGCTAAAATATATCAATATTACTACATTGGTGATAAGGTAGCAACACTTAATTCAATTGATGATCAAAATCCAGTTATTTTAAGTATTGCTGAAATTCAAAACGGCGAATACGGAGAAACTCAACCACATTCTCACAATTATTTAGAATTCTTTTATTTTACTAAAGGTTATGGAACAATTGAAGTTAAGGGTACAAAAACACCGCTTGTCAAAAATGATATCTTAATTGTGAATTCAGGACATATCCATCAACAATATTCTTTAGCGTCTGAAAAACCACTAACTTTCTTTTCTTTAAGTTTAGACAACATTAAACTTGATCATTTCAATAGTAATACAGTTTCAAATAGCCCCTTTTTACATTATCATTTTAACAGTTCAAAAAATTTCGCTAATGAAACGATTAAAAAAATTATTCGTGAACTTCAAAACCCAACAGATGGCTATTATGGATTAATTGATTCTTATGTCAAAGAATTATTTATTAAAAGTATTCGTTTGTTTAGAGAAATAGATAGTTCTATAAGTAAAAGTTCCTTACCAAAAGAAAAACATTCTGATATTTCAACTAAAGCTAAATTATTTATTGAAAAAAACTATAAAGAGGAAATAACTTTAGATGATATTGCAGAAGCAACTTTTGTTAGTAAACATTACCTAATTAACGTCTTTAAAAAAACTTATAATCTTACACCTATGCGCTATTTGACTATTTTTAGATTAGAGGAATCAAAAAAACTTCTAAAAGAAACCGATTATAATGTAAAAACAATCGCTTCGATAGTTAGATTTAATAACCCTAATTATTATGGGGAGTTATTTAAAAAATATATCGGTACGGCACCATCAACATTTAGAAACATTCAAGGTAACTATTAAGGAGCATAACTATGACAAAGATAAATTTTTATCCTAATGAAAAAATGTTTTCATTAAGTGGAAATAGTTTTTCCTATATTATGCAAATTAAAGATGGCTATTTAAGGCATCTTTATTATGGAAAGAAAATCACTGATGATGATATTTCTTCTTTATTTCCACAATTTTTAAGGGCCTTTAGCCCTAGCAATTTTAATGATGATTCATTTGATTCCTTTTCTAATGAATTCCCAACATTTGGAAGGGGAGATTTTAGAAACTTCGCACTTTTAATTAAAACTCATACTGGTTCAAGATTAACTGATTTTAAATATGATTACCATGAAATAATTAATAAACCAAAAGAGACTATTCTACCCAACTTAAAAGGCGAAAAAACATTAGTAATCTATTTAAAGGATATTATTTCAAATATTAAATTATGTTTGTATTATACACCCTATAAAGAAGGTATTGTTAGAAGTGTTTGTGTCAACAATTTATCTAATGAAACTATTTACCTAAAAAAAATATCTAGTTTTTCTTTAGACATGTTAAATGATAATCACGAATTATTATACTTAACTGGAAGCTATGCTCGTGAACGCCATATTGAATCACTTCCTTTAAAACCTGGACTTTTTGAAATAAGTAGTTTAAGAGGTACTTCTTCTCATCAGTTTAATCCTTTTATGGCTGTTAAAGAAAAACATGCGACCGAATTTAATGGTAATGTTTATGGATTTAATTTAGTATATAGTGGTTCTTTTTCTTTAAGCGCATACGTTGATCAATATGATTGTATTCGTTTAATGGGGGGAATTAATCACGCTGATTTTTCTTGGCAATTAAAACCTAAAGAAATTTTTATTACCCCTGAGGTTGTATTAGTTTTTTCAAATAAAGGATTAAATCACTTATCGAATCAATTTCATAATCTTTACAAAAATAATTTAATTAAAGATGTTAAACATCCGATTGTTTATAATAGTTGGGAAAGTACTTATTTTGATTTTAACGAAGAAAAATTATTATTATTAATTGATAAAGCTGCATTATTAGGCGTTGAAACTTTCGTTTTAGATGATGGTTGGTTTGGAAATAGATTAGATGATACAACATCACTAGGTGATTGGTATACAAATATTAAAAAACTTCCTAATGGTTTAAAACCTCTAATAAACCGCTGTAAAAAACATAACATGGAATTTGGTTTATGGATTGAACCAGAAATGATTAGCTTAAATAGTGAATTATATCAAAAGCACCCAGATTGGGTTTTAAGAGATTCACTCCATAAACCAATTGAAAGTCGTCATCAATATGTTTTAGATTTAACAAATAAAGAGGTTTTAAATCATTTAAAAAATACAATAGAAACCTTATTAACAGAAAATGATATTTCTTATGTTAAATGGGATATGAATAGAAGTTTAACTGAAAATTGTTCTCTAACTTTAAATTTCGAAACAATGGAAGAAACTCAACATCGCTACATGCTTGGAGTTTATAAATTACTTAAATACATAACCGATAAATTTCCTAATATTCTATTTGAAGGTTGTAGTGGAGGGGGTGGGCGTGTTGATCCCGGAATGTTAAGATATTTCCCACAAATATGGACAAGTGATAATAATGACCCTATCTCGCGAAGCAAAATTATTTATGGAACAAGTTTATGTTATCCTCTTTCAACTATTAGTAGCCATATTGGAGATGAAATATCTCATACTAATGGTAGAAAAACACCACTAGATGTTCGTTTAGCGGTTAACACATTAGGACCAACCGGAATTGAATTTAACATTTTAAAAAAAGATTTACCTTCATTAAACACAATTAAAAGTGAGTTAGAAAATTATAAAATGCGCCGCAATTTAATTATGGATGGCGATTTATACCGTTTAGAAAGCCCATTTGAAGGTGACCTATTTTCAATGTTAATTTTAAATAAAGAAAAAACTAAAGGACACTTAGTTATTATTTCTTTAAATATTACTACTAATGGTAAAATTAATTATATTAAATTAAAAGAATTAAATCCTAACAAACAATATTTAATTAATGATAATATCTACTTTGGCTCAACATTAATGAACGTTGGAATTCCTTTTAGGCATTCTTATGGCGATTATTGTGTTAAAACTTACACTTTAGAAGAAGTAATATAAGCAGAAGACAAACAAAAATCCCTTATCAATTTAAGATGATTGGGGATTTTTATTTGTTTACTTTATTATTTTAAGAACTATGGCTTGATACGGATTAAGTTTAGATGTTAGTGTGTCATAGTTATTTAAAACAATTTCATAATCTTGAAGTTTTAAATCTAAACAAACACATTTATCTTTAAAATTAGCAATAATAATATATGTTTCATCTAATGTTCTTTTATATGCGAAAATATCTTCATTTTCCCATAATAACATTTCAAAACTTCCTTTTGATAATGTCTTAATCGTCTTTTTAAGCTCAATAAATTTTTTAAGAAAATAATAAATTGAATTAGCGCTGTTTAAATCTTTTAAACAGTTAACTTCTTGATAATTAGGATTAACAATAATCCAAGGTTTTCTATTAGAAAAACCCGCATATAAACTATCATCCCACTGCATTGGTGTCCTTGAATGATCCCTTGATTTAACTTTTAAACTTTTAAGTTTTTCTTCTGTTGATTCTTTAGAATAATTAAAGAAATTTATTGATTCAACGTCCTTATATACATTAATCGGTTGATAACCTAAACCACTCATGCCAAATTCTTCTCCCTGATAAATATAAATGTGGCCTCTTTGAAGGTATAAAAGAGTAAATAACATAGTTTGCCCATAATAACGGTAATCTAAATTTAAATATCTCCCTAACGCTCTAGGCTGATCATGATTTGACCAAAATAATGGAATAATTGAAGGATTACTTTGATAGTTGTTAAAAACTTCTTTTAACTCTAAAAGTTCTAAATCTCTTAAAGCCCACTTTCCCTTACCTTTTACTTCATCTAAAATAATATGATCAAATTGAAAAATACTACTTAAATACCCTTTTTCTGTAATTATTTTAGAAACTTCTAGTGGTATTCCCATTTCTGCGACAGTATAAATATCTTTTCCTTTAAAACATGTTTCATATAATTCTTCTAAATATTCCAACAAGTAAGGCCCATTACTTAACTTGTTTGTTTTGACATCTTTACCAATTAAATCTAAAACATCTAACCTAAATCCTTTTACACCGCTATCGATATAGTAATTAATCATTTTATACATTTCATGTCTAACTTTTTCATTTTGCCAATTTAAATCAGGTTGTTCTTTGGCAAACAAGTGAAAATAATATTCATTAGTCAATTCATCTTTTGTCCAAGCATTACCACTAAATGTTGAAGTGATATCACTAGGTTTTTCACTCCAAATATAATAGTTGCGAAATGGATTATCTTTTGATTTTTTCGCTTCTTTAAACCATTTATGTTCACTAGATGTATGGTTTAAAACTAAATCCATTATAATATTCATATCCATTTTTTTGGCTTCAGTTAATAATTTCAAAAACTCATCATTCGTGCCAAAAATTGGACTAATATTATAATAATCGCTAATATCATAACCATTATCTATCATAGGCGATTCATATATAGGCGTTAACCAAATATAATCAACTCCTAATTCTTTTAAATATGGTAGTTTTTCAATAACGCCACCAATATCACCAATACCATCATTATTTGTATCTTTAAAACTTAATGGATAAATTTGATAAATAACTTTCATACATTTTTTTAATAGTAAAACTAAATTAAATATTAATTAAACCATATCTCCCTTCTATTCTTAATATAAAGATATTCTCTTCTTTTTTAGTTTATCATAGAATTATTAGATATTACAATATCTTAAAATCTTTTACTTTTATCTAAAATTAACAT
>JAAZKC010000085.1 GCA_012800005.1 Acholeplasmataceae bacterium
ATAGTTTAGGATTCCCCATTAATGCTCGACCAATTGATAACATTTGTTGTTCTCCACCAGATAAGGTTGAAGCTTGTTGTTTTCTTCTTTCCTTTAAAATAGGGAAATAAGTGAAAACTTGTTCCATTAACTCGTTTTTTAAATCTTTCGCAGAAACTGTGTAAGTTTCTCCGTTTTCATCGACTCTTTCTTCAGATTTTAAAGAATAAGCTCCAATGTTTAAGTTTTCTTCAACAGTTAATCCACTTAAAATCATTCGCCCTTCTGGTGATTGATATAATCCGTATTTACTAATTTTGTATGGTTCTAAATTAGTAATATCTAATTCATCAAATAAAATGTTTCCGCTTTTGACTTTAGTGGCGCCGCTAATGGCTCGAATTGTTGATGTTTTTCCAGCTCCATTAGATCCTAAAATAGCAACTATTGTCCCTTCTTTTACTTTCATATTAATGCCTTTAACGGCAGTAACTAAACCGTAATCGATGACTAAGTCTTTAATTACTAAAATATCTTTTGCCATTTTATTCACCTCCAAGGTATGCTTCTTGGACTTTTTTATCGTTTTTAACTTCATCAGGTGTACCGGTAATTAAATGTTCACCAAATGATATCGCACAAATGCGATCACAAACGTTCATAACTAAGCCCATATCGTGCTCTACTAAGAAGATAGTAACATTATATTTATCTCTAACATCTTTAATAAATTGAGTCAGTTCAATCGTTTCCGATTCATTTAATCCAGCTGCTGGTTCGTCAAGAATAATAAGTTCAGGGTTTAACATTAGAGTTCTTGCAAACTCAATTCGTTTTAAGACTCCGTAAGGAAGTCCGACTGGATAATTATCTTTATAATCAAGTAAACCAAACTCTTCTAAAATCTTTAAGGCTTTAGCTCTAGTTACTTTTTCTTCCTCCATTAAAGATTTAGTATGAAACATTTGTTTAAATAAATTACTACGATATGATTTGTGAGCTCCAACTAACATATTTTCTAAAATTGTTAACTCAGTAATTAATTCAATATTTTGGAAAGTTCTAACTACACCGTAATCAATAACGTCGTGTACTTTTAATTCAAGTAAATTAACGATTTCATTATGTGAATTTTTAAATCTAATATCACCGCTAGTTGGTTTATAAAATTGAGTTACACAGTTAAATACTGTTGTTTTACCGGCACCGTTTGGTCCAATTAAACCGAAAATTTCACCGCGGTTAATATCAAACGATAAGTTTTTAATTACTTTTAATCCACCAAATTGCATATATAAATTAGAAATTTTTAAGACATCATTATTTTTAGGATCGTACAAACTAACGATGTTTTCATATTTTTCAATTTCTTCTTTCAATTCTAACTTTAATTCTGGATTACTTTCTGCGCTATAAGCTCCTTTTAAAGCCTTTAACTTGCCTTGTAAACCAACTAAAACCTCTTTGTTATATTCTGCCATTTTTTCATTTTTTAAGGCGAGTTTTTGTTTAATATTTTCAATTTTAGCTAGAGATTGTTCTTCTTTAGCAGCATATAATTTTTCATTTTTTTCAATTAATTTTGCTTCTAAAATTTCGGCTTCTTTTTTAAACTCTTTAGAAAGTCTTTCATATTCTTGTTGACTTGATTTAATAATATCTTCAATCTTATTTGAACTGACTTTAGTTACATTATTATTAAGTAAGAATCTTTCGTAATTTTCTTTCGTATATTTCGCTTCAATTTCTTTAGTTAAAGCGTGATAATTATCAATTTCTACTTTTAATTCTGATAAATTTCTTTCTTTTAATACGTCATCACTTTCTTGAATTGATAACTCAGCTTCATTTTTAAGAAGTCTTTTTTCGGAGATGTTTAATAACTTAGATAACAATTTATTTAGTTTTTGATATTTAGCATCACTTAAGGTAACTTCATTAACTTCGTCTTTGACCATTTCTAATTTAAAAACTTGATTAGCAAGATATTCAACGTGTCTTAAAATTTCAAGTTCATCATTTAATTGTGCTAAAATTTCATCTTTTTTACTAGTACTTGCACGAGAGCGTTTGTGACGAAGCCTTTTAATGCTTTTATTACTTGAATTTAAAAATCCTATTATTTCTTTTAGTAGTATGTTTTGAGTCGGCAATAATTCCATTTTCAAGTAATCAAAAGGTGTATGAAATTGTTTGTATTTTGCGCCTTTAGATAAGTTTTCTTTAAACGAACTTAATAGTCCTGGAACGGAATTTAAAAATTCAATTGATTTAGCTAAATCAACTTTATATTTCAATTTTGAATTTAACCTGTGATCAATTTCTCGTAAATTCCAATAATGACTGTCTTTTAAATTATTAAGTTCAACTTCTTTTGATTTTAAAAAGTAGTCATAACCCATACTATTAATTTCATAAGGAAGTAAAATTTTAGAGTGTTTTCTCGATAGTTGAGCTAATTTATCTTTTCTCTTATTAATTAATTCTTGCTTGTAAACTGGAAGAAAATCATTGATTTGATTAATTTTATTATTTGACTCTTTGATGCTGCGCGATAATAAAATCTTCAGGTGTTTGGTTATAGTATGACTGCGACCCATAGCGATTCCTCCATTTCTCTTCTTTTCGTTTTTCTAATCTA
>JAAZKC010000086.1 GCA_012800005.1 Acholeplasmataceae bacterium
AAAGTGGTTGCGTTTGTGGGTGATGGTATTAATGATGCACCAGCATTAAAACAAGCTGATGTTAGTTTTTCTGTTAGTAATGCTTCTGATATCGCCAGTGATGCAGCTGATGTAGTAATGTTAGATAATGATTTAAGATTAGTTTTAATTGCGATTGATTTATCTAAAAAAACCACAATTAATATTATGCAAAACTTAATTTGGGCGTTTATGTATAATTTAATAATGATTCCTTTATCTATACTAAACATCACAAGCCCATTACTTGCTGGATTTCTTCATGTTATTTCAAGTATATCAGTTGTTTTAAATGCGTTAAGACTAAATCTTTATAAATATAAAAAAACGAAAACACAAGGGAAAAATGAGCATAAACATAAAAAAACATAAAAATATATTAAAAGAAAAAAAGACTTTTGATAAAATGCTAAAAATTTATTGTAAGAAAAAACATCAATCAAAAGAGTTATGTAAGGAATGTCTTGAAATTCAAAATTACGTTTATAAAAGGATAGAAATGTGCCCTTTTATTTTAAATAAGCCGTTTTGTGCATATTGTAAAATTCAATGTTACAAAAAAGAGATGAAAGAAAAAGTAATAAAAATAATGAAGTTTAGTGGTCCTAAAATGATGTTTAGAACGCCAATACAATCATTTAGACACGTTTTTCAAATGATTAAGTATAAAAGGAAAAAAAGAGGATAAAAATGTTTAATAAGGAAATATTTAATTTGTTAGGTAAAAATAAAAAATATGTAGTTTACGTAGTAATTTTAATGATAATAAATTTATTTAGTAGTTTGGGTATTACCGCAATGATTGCGTATAGTATTCATTTGTTAATAGAAAACAAAGAAATTACATTTATGATTATTCCAATAATCTTAATATTTGTTCTTATGGTATTAAGATATTTTTTAGTGAGAAGTATTAATAGATTAAAAAACATCTTAGGCAATAGTGTTAAAAAAGATTTAAGAAATAAAACGTATAAAAAGATATCTAAATTAGGAGTTAATGCGACAAATGAATATTCTAATACTACGCTAACTCAAATATCATTAGAAGGTATTGAACAGTTAGATATTTATTATTCTAGTTTTATTCCTCAGTTTTTCTATTCTTTAATTGCCCCAATAATATTATTTTTAGTATCAGTATTTTTAGATTGGAGAGTTGCGGTAGTATTACTTGGTTGTGTTCCTTTAATTCCATTATCAATTATGCTTTTTGCTAGAAAAGCTAAACATACAGTAAATAAATATATGGGTATCTACAATAAAATGGGGGATACATTTTATGATAGTATTTCTGGTTTAAATGAACTCAAAATTTATAATTATGAAGATAATCAAGGTAAATTAATCGATAAAAGAGCTGAAGAATTTAGGCGTATTACAATGAAAGTATTAGTAATCCAATTATTTAGTATTGGAATAATGGATTTAGTTGCGTTTGGTGGGGCTTCTTTAGGGATTGTTTTTGCTTTACAATCCGCTAATACAGGATTAGTGCTTGCATTTTCACTTTTCTTAATTTTAATTGCGGTGGAGTTTTTCTTACCACTTAGAAGTTTAGGTTCAACATTTCATGTTAGCCTAAATGGTGCTAGTGCTGCAGAAAAAATATCATATTTATTAAATATTCCAACATTTAAGTGGGGAAGTTTAATCCCTGATAAATATAATATTGAGATTAAAGATGTAACTTTTTCTTATGTAAATGATAAAAGTGTTCTAAAAGATATAAACATGAAATTTCCAGAAAAAGGACTTATAGGTATTGTTGGAAAGTCTGGTTGTGGTAAATCTACACTCGCAAACATCCTAACAGGATCTTTAAAAGTAGAAGAGGGAGAAGTATTAGTTGGTGGAAACAATTTATATGATTTAGATAGAGTTAACTATTATAAAAATATCGCTTTAGTATCAAATGAGTCATATATTTTCAATGATACTATTAGAAATAATTTTTTAATGGTTAATCCTAATGTTACTGATAATGAAATTATTGAAGCGATTGATCAAGTTAAACTTAGTTATTTACTTAAAGAAGATAATCTAGATAAGTTGATTTTAGAAGAAGGTAAAAACCTATCTGGTGGAGAGAGGCAAAGATTAAT
>JAAZKC010000007.1 GCA_012800005.1 Acholeplasmataceae bacterium
TTAATAACACTAATTTTATCTAGTGTTTTTATACTTATTGGTGGCGGTAAGTTTTCAAGTAAGGTAGTACTTGTGGTTGTTTATTTTTTTGAAATTGTTTTATTATTAGTAAGTGTTAGTTCATTAGTCTTTCATTTAAAGAAAAATATTAAAAAAGAACACTATCAAAAATACTATAAAGTATATGACTTAGTTCAGTTTGTCTTACTAATTTTTTTAATTTTCTTTTTCTTTCAAACATTTGTTTTAAAGACCGCTAGAGTATCAGGCTCCTCAATGGAAGAAACTCTTCATGATGGTGATTTAGTATTAGTGTTTCAGGCTCATGATAATTATAAATATGATGATATTGTGGTGATGGATTCTAAAAATTATCCCGATTTAGATGTAGTAACACTTGAACCAAGAAATAATATAATTAATGATGGTTATTATGTTAAAAGAATTAAAGGTTTACCAGGTCAATCTATTCGTTATGAAGAAACAGCCCAAGGGCTTAATTTTTATGTTGATGATGTTTTAGTTCAATATACAGATAACACCTATTATAGCGCTATTTTAAGACACTTAGTTGATAGTAGTGATGGAGTTATTCCTAAAGGGAAATACTTATTATTTGGTGATAACTACAGAAATTCAAAAGACTCAAGAGTTTTTGGATTTGTTGATAAAAAAGATGTTTTAGGAATTGTTAAATTTAGATTAAATAAACCAGGAACAATAAAATAAACATACAAGATAACATACAAAATAACATACAAGATGATTGATTGATATTTAAGAGAATGCTATAATGTTTATGTAGTAATTCGAGGTGATTAATATGGAATATACGCCACCATTTGAGATAACTAAAATTATGCTTGATAAAGTATCTTCAATTATGAAAAATATTGGTAAATTAGATAATTATAAAGATTTAAATAAAATGCCAGTATTAAGAAAAAATAATAGAATTCACTCAATTCATTCATCATTAGCAATTGAAGCAAATTCATTATCATTTAATCAAGTAAAAGATATTATTGATGGAAAAACAGTTGTTGGCCCACAAAATGAAATAAAAGAGGTGAAAAATGCTTATAATGCATATAAGTTAATGGATAACATAAATCCTTATTCAATAAAAGATTTAAAAAGTGCTCATAGAGTGATGATGGATTTAATTATGGAAAAATCTGGTGAATTTAGAAAAGGCCATGAAGGTGTTTTTGATGAAAACGGTAATTGTATTCATGTATGTCCACCACCAGAACAATTAAATTTATTAATAAGTAAGTTATTTAAGTGGATGAAAGAAAACAAAGATACATTACATCCGCTAATATTATCTTCGGTTTTTCATTATGAATTTGTGTTTATTCATCCTTTTTCCGATGGTAATGGAAGAATCGCTAGATTATGGCAAAATGTAATATTATCTAAATTTGAAGAAATTTTTGAGTATGTTCCAATTGAAACTCAAATTAAAAAATATCAAAAAGAATATTATGATGCAATAAATTTTTCTAATAAATCTGGAAATTCAACAGTATTTATTGAATTTATGTTAAAAATGATTGATGAAACAATACTTGATTTATTAAAAAATACTATTACTGAGGCTAATCGTGTTAGTTTATATGTAAAAAAACTATTAGCTGTAATGGAAATAGGAGTAGAATTAACAACAACCGAAATGATGAGTAAGTTAGGTTTAAAATCTAGAGTTTCCTTTAGAGAAAACTATTTAAAACCAGCTTTAGAAAGTGGTTTAATTAAAATGACTATTCCAGATAAACCAACAAGTAAAAATCAGATGTATTATAAGATATAATTTATTTTGTGTTAAAAAAGAAAAAGATATATTAATCGACTTAATAATGGATTTCTTAAAAAGTGGTGATTTATATGGAAACTAATAAAACGTTTAGTTGGTATCCAGGCCATATGGCCAAAGCGTTAAGAGAAATAAAAGAATTAATAAATAAGGTAGATGTCATCTACCTTATTTTAGATTCAAGAGCGCCAATAAGTTCACTTAATCCCGTTATTTTAGATGTGATTAAAGATAAACCAGTTTTATATTTATATAATAAATCTACTTTGGCAGATTTAACTTCGCTAAAGAAAATAATTAAAGAAGAAAATTATTTAATAATTGATGCTTTACAGAAAAAAAACATTAGAAATATTCCTAAAAAAACTAATGAAATGTTAGCGGATTTATTAGAAAAAAAACGCAATCAAGGATTTTTAAATTATCCAATTAAAGCGATGATTTTAGGGATTCCTAACGTCGGTAAATCAACTCTTGTAAACGCCTTAGCTAACCGAAAATCCGCAAGCACTGATTATAAACCAGGTCATACTAGAAAACTTAGTTGGATTAAAATTTCAGGTAATATTAACCTTCTAGATACACCAGGTTTATTATGGCCTAAAATTGAAGATGTTCACACTAAATATCATTTATCATTAACGGGATCAATTAAAGAAGAATTATTAAATAAAGAAGAGTTATTTAATTATGGTTATAATTATTTAATGAAGCATTATCCTAATTATTTAGAGTTTTATAAGGTTCCTTATGAAACTAAAGAAGTCTTTATAAATTCATTAATGGAATATAGGGGTATTAGTAAAGAAGAAGTTTATATATTATTTTTAAATGATGTTAGAGATGGCTTATTTGGAGGGATTTGTTTTGATTTATGAGTATGAAGAAAAACTCCTAAAAGAAGGATATAAACTTATTTGTGGGGTTGATGAAGTAGGTAGAGGGCCTCTTGCAGGACCAGTAGTAGCCGCGGCAGTAATCTTAAAGCCTGGGGTGAGAATAGATGTTACTGATTCTAAAAAACTTACTAAAAAAAGAAGGCGCAAGTTAGTTCCAATAATAAAAGAAAATAGTATCGCAATAAGTATTTCATTTATAGATAATAAAGAGATTGATAAAATTAATATCTTAGAAGCATCTAAAAAAGCGATGCTTGAAGCTATTAAAGGCTTAAAAGTAAAACCTGATTATGTCTTAAGTGATGCGATAAAGTTAGAAGATTACTTAGAAGTTCCTACAAAAGCTATTATTAAAGGTGACTTAAAAGTCGCATCAATAGCTTCCGCAAGCATTATCGCTAAAGAGGCAAGAGATGATTATATGGAGACTATGGATTTAAAGTATCCAAAATATGGTTTTAAAAAACATATGGGATATCCAACAAAGCTTCATCTTGAAAAAATAAAAGAATATGGAATTTGTGAAATTCACAGAAAAACTTTTAAACCAATTAAAGATATGATTAAATAATAAAGAAGAAGGGATTATTATGCTTAAAAAGAAAAAAACCAAAAGTAACAATAAATTCTTTTTCATCGTAGGATTTTTAACACTTTTAGGACTTACATTAGGTATTATTTTAATTATCACTGGTATTAATGGTAAAGAAAATACTTTCGCACTAGTATTAATTGGAATGCTTATAATGTTTTTAAGTTTTGGTACTGGTAGTGGATTGATAATCTTTAGGATTGCTAGAAGATTTCACTTTTGTGAAGTTTGTGGTGAAAGAAAGGTTAGAATATTTCAAAAAAAAGGAGACACAACGTATTTTAAATACGAATGTCCTAAATGTCACGAGAAACGAGAAGAGTATGATATTTTTAATTAAAAAAAGCGAAAAAGAATCAGTTTCCGGCTGATTCTTTTTTAACTATTTAAGGTTATAAAACTACTAACAGCCTCTTTAATTGCCTCACCATTTCCTATCATCATATGTCCACCAGTAGGAAAAGTAACCAATGTTAAATTTGAAAAGCGATGTTTAACATTTTCTACCTTTTCATAACTTGCGACATTGTCATCTTTTGAATGAATAATTAAAACGGGCATAGTTAAATCTTCAATTACATATTCTAAGAAGTTTTTTTCCATATCAGGATTAGTTAAACTTCCATCTAAAATAACACCATCTTTTCTTTTGTAAACAGGCATAATAGTTTTTATTGTTGATATAGGCATGCCCATCATTACTGGCATTAAAGGACTAATTAACTGCATTCCATAATCGTTTATTAATGGTTTTGGTGGTGCTTGATATGATAAATATTTTTCTGGTTTACTTGCCAGTGGCATCGCTGAACAATATAAGATTAACCCTTTAACATATTCAGGATAATCAAGCGAGAAGCGAATTGCGGGAGTGCCACCTGCGGAAGTAGCTAAAACAAAAACTTTATCAATGCCTAAATAATCTAAAAGTTCTTTATATGCTTTAGCTTGTTCTTTAGGTGAACCATCACCTTTAACGCTAGAATCAAGATAGCCAAAGCGTGATGGGGCAATTAGTCTATGTGTATTTTTCCAATCTTTAACCGTTTCATAAGCTTGATCATATCCACCAAAAATCCCATGAACTGATAAAATTACTTCCCCTTCCCCTTCATCTACATAAGTCATTTCTCCGTAAGATAAATTAGCTGTTTTAACATTATAACTTTTTAATTTTTTATTGGCTTTATTGATTCCAATAATACATAAAATACCTTGAATTAAAAAGTATAAGATAATTATTCCAAGTAAAACAATAAAAAACCATTTTATAATTCTTTTTACCATGTTAACTTTCCTTTCTTAATTAGTTTATATTTAAAATTTCAGTAACTGAATTAAAAAAAATCTCATAATCTTTATTATTATTTAAGTCTAAATTAAGTAATTCTTTAGTGATTTCTTTATTTAAAAAGGCCGCTTGTATCGTAGCTAGAAAGATAAATGCTTTTATTTTATTTTTATTATCTTTAGATAGAGCTCTTGAAATTGCCCTAAAAGAAATTGAAGAGTTGTTTTTAATGTTTGGCTGTGATAAATCGCTTAAAATAGAGATTTTTGAAATTTCTGGGTTTTCTAATAAAAACTTAAAAACCCCTAAAGTAAAAGTGTTAATAGGTTCATCATTTTCACTAGAAAAAGCATACATTACATCTTTAATAATTCTTTCTACACAAATTTCAATTAGCTTTTCTTTTGATTTAAAATGATAATTAATGAGCCCTACTGAAACATTTGCATCTTCCGCAATTTTTCTAATAGTAATATTGTTAGAAAAACCATTAGACTCTTTAATCAAATTAATAGTAGTATTAATAATTTTTTCTTTAACATTATTTTCCATAAAAATCCTCCTTTTGAACAACGTTCAATATTATTATTATACTGAACATTGTTCAGTTTTGCAAGTGGTTAATTTTTATTTGGGAAAAAATAAATATAAACGAATTAAATCACTAGTTATTTTTTAAGTTAAAAGTAAAAAAAGATATATATTAATATATATAATAAATGAGGACTTGACAACGTAAAAAATATTAAGTATTTTAAATAAAAAGGATGTGATTTATGTGGAGACATTAATAATTGTTGAATCTCCAACAAAAGCAAAAACAATTAAAAACTATTTACCAAAAGTAGAAGTTTTAGCTTCTAATGGCCATGTTAGAGATTTAAAAACCAAAGGCAGATTTGGTTATGGTGTTAATGTAGACACATTTGAGCCTAGTTATGAAGTTATTAAAGAAAAGTATGGTGTAGTAAATAAATTAAAACGCGCCGCTAAAGGAAAAAAAGTCTTGCTTGCAACAGACCCAGATAGAGAAGGGGAAGCGATTAGTTGGCATTTGGCGAATATTTTAGGTCTAGATTTAAATGATAATAACCGGATTTATTTTAATGAAATCACTAAACCAGCTATTGTTGAAGCTTATAATAATCCAAGACAGATTAACTTAGATTTAGTGAATTCTCAAGAATCAAGACGTATTTTAGATAGAATAATTGGTTTTGATTTATCTAAGTTAGTTCAAAGAAAACTTTATTCTAAGAGTGCTGGTAGAGTTCAAAGTGTCGCTTTAAAAATAATTATTGATCGGGAAAAAGAAATTGAAGCTTTCGTTCCTGAGGCTTACTATTTAATTTTTGCTCGTTTTGGCGATATTATCTTTGAATATGTTAAAAATCAAAGAAGGTCTCTTAAAAACAAGGAAGAAGCAGAAAAGATAGTAAAAGAAATAAATAAAGAATTTACTGTTAAAGAGATTAATATAAAAGAAGCTAAACGTTACTCAGCATATCCTTATACAACCTCAAAACTCCAACAAGAAGGCATTATGCGCCTAAGAGTAGGTGCTTCAAGTGTAATGAATATCGCCCAAAAACTTTATGAAGGAGTTTTAATAAAAAATGAGACTGTTGGGTTAATTACATATATGAGAACTGACTCAACAAGATTATCACCTTTATTTGTAAAAGAGACATATAACTACATTAAGGATAAATATGGTAGTGAGTATGTAGGAAAGCTAAGAGTAAGTAAAAACAAACAATCTCAAGATGCTCATGAGGCAATTAGACCAACTTCAATATATAGAACACCAGAAAGCGTTAAGCCTTATTTAGATGAAAAGTCTTATTTATTATATAAAATGATATATGATAAAACATTAGCTTTCTTAATGAAAGAAGGAATTGATGAAGTTAAAGAGGTAAAAATAACTTCTAATGGTTATGATTTTAATAAAACATTTACTAAAGAATTATTTGATGGTTATAGAAAACTCTATAACAAGGAAGAAGAACCATACTTTTTTGGTAAAGTAGGAGATACGTTAACTTTAGATAAGATTTATAAAGAAAACAAACAAACAGAGCCTAAAAAACGTTTTAGTGAACCTACTTTAATTGAAGAGTTAGAACGTCTAGGGATTGGTAGACCTTCAACTTACGCAGATACCACAAGAAAGATTATTAATTCAGGTTATGTAAGAAGAGTTAAAGGTTATTATCATCCAACTGCTCAAGGCATTTTAACAGAAAAAAATTTAGATAAATACTTTAATTCCTTTATTAACACAGAATATACTTCAAAAATGGAAGAAGAATTAGACTTAATTGCTACAGGTGAATTATCTAAAGAAAAAATGTTAAAAAACTTTTATAAAACATTTAAACCACTTGTTGAACACGCAAATAAAGAAATGCCTTTTCAGCCAATTAAAAAAGAAGTTGAACATGTAGGTGAAAAATGTCCAAAGTGTGGGAAAGACCTAGTTTTCAGGACAAATAAAAAAGGCGAAAGGTTTATTGCCTGCACAGGTTTTACAAGTAAACCTAGATGTACATACACAAGAAGTATTGAAGATTAAAATCCTAAGTGAAATACTTGGGATTTATTTTTTCTAAATAATCTTCTATTATGATATAATAATTAAGGTGATTTAAATGGGATTTTTTAAGATATTTAAAAGAAAGAAAAATGATAAATATAAATTAGGACTTCATAAGACAAGAGAGTCGTTAGGAACTTTAAATGAAATACTTGAAAGTAGCGATAGTATTACTGATGATTTATATGACCAAATTGAAGAAGTTTTAATTATGGCTGATATTGGTGTTGAAGTAACGCTTAAATTTATGGAAATTTTAAGACGTGAACAAATCGATAAAAATATCACAAATCCAAATGAATTAAAAGAAATTATTGTTGATGAAATGTTTAATATTTACCTAGAAGGTGAAGTTGTTAAAAGTGGTATTGACTATAATAAAGATGATATAAATGTTTATATGTTTGTGGGAGTTAATGGAACAGGTAAAACCACATCCATAGGTAAACTTGCGCATATCTTTAAAAAAGATAAGAAAAAGGTCTTAATGATTGCTGCTGATACTTTTAGAGCGGGGGCAATTGATCAGTTAAAAATTTGGGCAGATAGAGCTAAGGTAGACATTTTCTATAAAGAACAGGGCACCGACCCTTCAAGTGTAATTTATGATGGGTTAATGTTAGCTAAAAAAGAAGGTTTTGATGTAGTATTAATTGATACTGCAGGAAGACTACATAATAAAGTTCAGTTAATGGCGGAACTATCAAAAATGAGGCGCGTTATTGAAAAGGTTATTAGTATTGGCCCTAAAGAAACATTATTAGTTATTGATGCGACAACTGGACAAAATGGGATTAAACAAGCGGAAATCTTTAAAGAGGCAACCGATGTTACTGGTGTTGTTTTAACTAAGTTAGATGGTTCTTCAAAAGGAGGAATCGTTTTATCAATTAAACACCTATATAATTTACCAATTAAGTATGTTGGTTTAGGTGAAAAGATAGATGATTTAGTTTTATTTGATATTGAGGAATATATCTACGGACTGTTTAGCGATTTCTTTTGTGAATAAGATGTTAGAAA
>JAAZKC010000087.1 GCA_012800005.1 Acholeplasmataceae bacterium
CACGAAAAAACATCTTATTTAAATGATACTTATGATACAAGTGATTTTAATAAAATATATTTGCGTGAACTTCCACAAGAATCATTAAAAAATAAACCTATCTTCATAAATATCAAAATATCTTAAATCATCTAAATTTATTTTAATATTAATAACTTTTTCTTCATTTACCTTTAAAGCAACTTTATCAAAATATCTTAATTCTTTTTTAGGTTTAAAGATACTACTTTTAGGTGCACCTATATAAATTTGAATAACTTCTTTAGTATTAAATGAGCCCACATTTTTAAGTTTAAAGGAAATATTTAAATAATCTTTAGAAATAGAAGTAGTTAAATCACTATATTCAAAATTACTATAAGAAAGCCCAAAACCAAAAGGATATTTTACTGAAACATTGAACGTATCATAATAACGGTATCCAACATAAATAGATTCATCGTAGTAAACGCTAGAGTTATTGTTCGTTAGTTGAACATTAGAATCAGCAAGTTTATGAATATATGTTTCCGCTAGTCTTCCAGAAGGTGAATAACCATATAAAATATCTAAAATTGCGCTCGCACTAGCGCTTCCACCTAATCCCGCAAGTAAGACTCCTTTGGCCATATAATCAAAACTTAAATCGATAACGGAACCACCAACTAAAATTAAAATAATGTTTTTATTTACTTTATAAATTTCTTTAATTAGTTTAATTTGATTAGAAGGAATATTAATATTTTCTCTATCAAAACCTTCAGTTTCATATTCATCAGGTAATCCTACTAATATAACAACCTTATCTAAAGAAGAAGCTAATTTGATAGTTTCACTATCGATATTTTCACTATCAAAGTTAATTCCATTTGTTACAGTGACGTTTTTACTAAATTCAGGCACCTTATCTTTAATAGTATCTACTTTATAAGGATTAATTAAACTAGAACCACTTCCTTGATAGCGCATATGGTTAGTAAATGGTCCTGTAAATAAAACTTTTTCCTCTTTTGATAATGGTAAAATATCTTCATTTTTAAGTAGAACCATTGATTCTCTTGCGACATGTCTTGCATATTCGTGATGTTCATTAAAGGTAACAGTTTCTTCATAATTTTTCGCATATTTATTAACTAAAGTGCTAATTCTTTCTTTAGTTTCAGTAAGAGATTTTAATACCTCATCATCTAACTTATTTTCAATTTGACTATTGAAAAAACCTTTAGATGAAGGCATTTCTAAGTCATGAGAAGCTTTAATAGTATTAAGTTTATTATTAACTGCGCCCCAGTCAGAAATTAAAACTCCTTGATAATTCCATTCCCCTCTTACAATCTCTTTTAAAATGGGATGTTCATTAGTATAAATTCCATTAACTTTATTATAACTAGTCATAATGGTTGCGGGATTTTCTTTTATGGCTAATGAAAAAGGCTTTAAATAAATTTCTCTTAAAGCACGTGTATCAATAACACTATTAATTGTATATCTATATAATTCTTGATTGTTTCCTAAAAAGTGTTTTATAGAAGCACCAACACCATTATCTTCTAACCCTTTTACAAAAGAAGCACCAAGAGTACCTGAAATAAGAGGGTCTTCACTAAAATATTCAAAGTTTCTTCCACATAAAGGACTTCTTTTAATATTAATTCCAGGTCCTAATAAAACGTGAACATTTAAAGCTTTTGCCTCTTTAGCAATTTTAGAAGCCATATTTTTTAAGAGTTTTTTATCAAAACTGCAAGCAGTGATACTCGCGGTTGGAAAAGAAGTAGCTACATGGCTACTAGAAGCACCAAAAGCATCATTAATAACGAGTTGTTTTCTTAAACCGTGTGGGCCATCCGCAAAGAATAAACTAGGAAGATTAAAAAGTGGTTTGGTTTCCCACTGATTAAGCCCTTCAGTTAATTCTAATAAATCTTTTTTATCCATTATTTAACCTCTACTATATAAGCTTCATAAGGTCTTAAATATGATATTTTATCACTATAATTACTAATTAAAACATCATTGTTAACATTAAAAGGTCTTTCTTTATTCGTCATATTGGCTACAATTAATAATTTTTCATTTTCAAATGATCTTTCAAAAACAAAAACATCTTTTTTTGAACTTATTAATTTATACTCACCTTTAGTTAAACAGTGACTATTTTTTCTAAATTCAATCATTTTCTTATAGAAATTAAGAATTGAATCTTTATCTTTTAAGGAATTTTCAACATTGATATGGGATTTGTTTTTATTTTGTTTTAACCAAGGATTAACCCAACCCTTCTCATCCCACTGCATTGGTGTTCTAGCATGATCACGGGTTGCCTTAAGAATCATTTTAGTTAGTTTTCTTTTAGGAATTAAAAGTTTTCTTCCCACCTTCCAAACATTATGAGTTTCTTTATCCATAATCTCATCAAGAGATGTAAAATCCCCGTTAGTCATTCCAATTTCCTCTCCTTGATAAATAAAAGGAGTTCCTCTTAAAGAAAGTAACACAAGAGCTAACATTTTCGCGCTTTCTTTATGATATTTAATTAAACCAAAACGACTAACAGATCTTGGTTGGTCATGGTTTTCGAAATATAGACAATTCCATGGTAGAGCCGTTTGCCATTTATCAAGTGCTTTAATCATTTTCTTAGGTTTGTATTTTATCTTAAACCATTTATTATTAAAATGGTCAACATCCATATGTTCAAAGGCGATAACTAAATCTAACTCTTTTCTTTCTTTAGCCATTAAATCAAGAGCCTCTTTAGGAGTAACTAAAACAGTTTCTCCAACTGTGAATGTGTCGTAATTATCTAAAACATCACGTCTTAATTCTTTAAGAATTTCATGGTTTCTTTCTGTAGAGAGATAATGTTCTAAACCCGTTAAGACAAAACGTCTTTTACCATTTTCTAATGAATTTTTATAAATAACATTTATTACGTCCATTCTAAAACCATAGATGCCCTTATCTAACCAATAAGTCATAATATCTTTAACTTCTTTTATAACTTTTGGATTTTTTAAATTAAGATCGGCTTGTGATTTATCAAATAAATGTAAGTAGTATTGGTCATCTAATTTTTCCCATGTCGTACCGCCAAAAAAACTGCCCCAATTATTTTTTTTATCTCTCCAAATATAATAATCTCTGTAGGGATTATCCTTACCTTTAGCTGCTTCTTTAAACCACCAGTGTTCAGTAGAAGTATGGTTGATTACTAAATCCATAATAATTCTAATGTTTCTTTTCTTTGCCTTTTCAATAAGCAAATCCATATCTTCCATAGAACCATATTCAGGATTTATTTTATAGTAATCAGCCACATCATAACCATTATCATTATTTGGGGATAAATATGGTGGTGATAACCAAATAATATCAACACCTAATTCTTTTAAGTAATCTAGTTTTTGAATGATTCCTTGTAAATCTCCAATGCCATCTCCATTAGAGTCATTAAAACTTCTAGGATAAATTTGATAAACTATCCCCTTTTCCCATAATTTCATTGAATCGCCTCCTTAATTCCATTATATAACATAATGAAAAAATATCTAACCAATTTTGTAGTTGAGCATAAAGTGTTGCAATAAACTTTAGTTTATGTTATATTAAATAAGGCATTAAAATACACATGCTTAAACAGTCATTATCCAAGTGCCAAAGTGGTGGATGTAATGGCGTAAGTTAAGCAGAGGAAAGAACAAATGGAGGAAAGAAAAATATGTCAACAGTAGTTTCAATGAAACAATTATTAGAAGCGGGTGTTCATTTTGGTCATGCGACAAGAAGATGGAACCCTAAGATGGCTAAATACATCTACACAGCTAGAAATGGTATTTATATCATCGATTTAAAGAAAACTGCAGAACAAATCGAAATTGCTTATAAAGCATTATTTGAGATTGTTTCCAATGGTGGAAAGGTTTTATTTGTAGGAACTAAAAAACAAGCTCAAGAAGCAGTTAAAGAAGAAGCGGAAAGAACGGGTCAATTTTACGTTGATCAAAGATGGTTAGGTGGAACACTAACAAACTTTAGAACTATTAGAAGAAGAATTAGAAGACTTAAAGAACTTTATGAAATGGAAGAAAAAGGCACATTCAAACTTCTTCCTAAAAAAGAAGTTATTGGTTTAATTAAAGAACGTGAAAAACTTCAAAAATTTTTAGGTGGAATTGCGGAAATGCAAAAAGTTCCTGAGGCAATTTTCATCGTCGATCCAAGAAAAGAAATTAACGCAATTAAAGAAGCACGTATTTTAGGAATTCCAGTATTTGGAATCGTTGATACAAATTGTGATCCTGATGATGTAGATTATGTGATTCCTGCTAATGATGATGCGATTAGAGCTGTTAAATTAATTACATATGTTTTAGGTAACGCAATTATTGAAGCCCAAGGTGGGGTTGTTGAGAAGTTTGAAGATGATGAAGAAGTTGACTTAGATGAGGCTGTTCCTGAAGAAGTTAAAGAAGAAAAAGAACTACCTAAAAAAGTAGCTAAGCCAAAGAAGGCTGAACCAATTAAATCTTATCAAACTCCTGAAGAACCAGTTAAAGAAGTAACTAAAATTGACAAAAATGAAAAGAAAGCCAAACTTGAGGCTTTAAAGGTTGTTGAACTAAGAGAAATCGCTAAAGAAAAAGAAATTACTGGCTATTCTACATTAAGAAAAGCTGAATTAGTAGACGCAATTTTAGAAAGTGAATAATAATAAAAAGGGATTTGTCTATCCCTTTTATTACATAAAATGTAAAAAAAACAAGATAATATAGTATAATAATAAGTGGAGGATTTATATATGATTACTGCAAAACAAGTTAAAGAATTAAGAGATTTAACAGGTGCTGGAATGCTAGATTGTAAAAAAGCACTTGAAGAGACAAATGGTGATATTCAAAAAGCTGTTATTTATCTAAGAGAAAAAGGTATGGCAAGTGCGGCTAAGAAAGAATCACGTATCGCAGCTGAAGGTTTATGTAATGGACTTATTAAAGGTAATGAAGCATTAGTTTATGAAGTTAATAGTGAAACTGACTTTGTTTCTAAAAATGAACAGTTTTTAACTTTAGTTGATACCATTGGTGATGCATTATTAAATAGTAATGTTACTAATGATGAAGAAGCTCATAACCTTGTCTATAAAGGACAAACAGTTGCTGATTTACTTAAAGAAGCTACCGCAACAATCGGTGAAAAGATTACTTTAAGAAGAGTTAGTAGAGTTAAAAAAGAAGAGGCGGAAACATTTGGTTTATATAAGCACCAAGGTGGAAGAATAGTTAGTTTAGTAGTTATAAGTGGAGATAAAGAAGTTGCTCACAATATGGCAATGCACGTTGCTGCACAAAAACCTAAATATTTAGATGAAACAGAAATTGACGAAGAATTTATCGCAGCTGAAAGACAAATTCTACTTAACCAAGCAATTGAAGAAAATAAAAACGAGAAAAAACCTAAGCCAGAACATATTTTAGGTCGCATTGTTGAAGGAAGATTAAATAAACAATTAAAAGAAGTATGTTTAGTTGACCAACCTTATGTAAAAGATCCTAATATTTCAGTAACTGAATACTTAAAATCTGAAAAAGCGGAAGTTAAGAGTTTCTTAAGACTAGAAGTTGGTGAAGGAATTCAAAAACGCGAAGAAGATTTTAAAGCGGAAGTAGAAGCACAATTAAAAGGAAAGTAAAAATGTATAAACGCGTCATCATTAAAATGAGTGGAGAAGCATTAAAGGGAAAAACTGAGTTTGGAATTGACCCTAAAACTGTTAGCAAATACGCCAAAGAAATTAAAGAAGTTTATGATTTAGGTGTGGAAGTTGGAATTGTTGTAGGAGGGGGAAACATTTGGAGAGGCAAACTAGCTTCTGATATGGGAATGGACCGTTCACAAGCCGATTATATGGGCATGCTTGCGACAATTATCAATGGTCTTGCTTTGCAAGATGCACTTTTAAAATTAGGCGTTCCTACAAGAGTCGCAAGTGCACTTGAAGTTAACCAAGTAAGCGAAAGATACATTAGAAGAAAAGTTCTAAAGCACTTAAGTGAAGGTAATGTTTATATCTTTGTTGGTGGCACAGGATCACCATATTTCTCAACTGATACAGCCGCAACTCTAAGGGCTGCTGAATTAAATGCGGACGCAGTTTTAATGGCTAAAAATGGCGTTGATGGGGTTTACAATAAAGATCCTAGAAAACATAAAGATGCGGTTAAATATGATAAGTTAACTCATCAAACTTTAATTAATGATAACTTACAAGTTATTGATTTAACTGCGGCTTCAATGGCAAGCGAAAATAATATTGATTTAGTAATATTTGATATTGAAAAAGAAGGAAACTTCAAAAAAGCCGTTTTAAAAGAAGAAATCGGTACAATTATAAAGGAGAAATTATGAGCGAACAAACAGATCTAATTTTAATGGAATTAGAAGAAAAGATGGAAAAATCGGTTGAAGCGATTGTTGCTGAGTTTCAAAACATTCGCACAGGACGAGCCAATCCAGGTATTCTTGATAGTATTTTTATAAAGTATTATGGTGTTGACACACAACTTAAACAAATTTCTTCTATTACTGTTCCAGAAGGAAACCAGCTTTATATTAAACCTTTCGATAAATCAATTTTAAAAGAAGTTGAGCGAGCAATTGGAACATCTAAAATTGGTTTAACACCACAAAATGATGGCATAGGACTTAGATTAATCTTCCCTCAGTTAACTGAAGAAAGAAGAAAAGAACTTTCAAAAGATGTCACTAAACTTAGTGAAAATGGTAAAGTCGCAATTAGAAATATTAGAAGAGATGGAAATGAACAAATTAAAAAATTGTCACTTCCAGAAGATTTAGAGTTTAGTACTTTAGATGAAATTCAAAAGCTTACTGACAAATATACAGAAAAGATGGATGAGGTAAGTGAGAAGAAAATCGAAGAAATAATGAATATTTAAGAGAAAAAACACATAATTATATTTTTTCTAAAATGTTTATTATATAATTAGGGTATACTACGAAAGGAGCTTGACAAATGAAATCATATGTAAACTGGATGGAAGGCAATTCTAAATTAGTAAAAGTTCTTTTAGCGTTACCAATTATTAATATTCTTTGGTGGGTTTATAGACTATTTAAGAGTATTGAAAAAGGTCATACTTTAGGAATTGTTTTGGCAATAATTTTATTAATTGTGGGGATTCCGTTCTTATGGTTGCTTGATTTAATTACATTAATTGTATTAGATAAAGTACTTTGGTTTAGTTAATTGGATAAATGAAAATAAGGTGAGAGTAATCTTACCTTTTTTCTTTTTAATAAGCCTTTTTCCAACTTTTTCTTTAAATAAATATTTTTATAAAATAGAAAAACTTAAAAAACTTTAAAATTTGTTGTATAA
>JAAZKC010000088.1 GCA_012800005.1 Acholeplasmataceae bacterium
TCCAATGAGTGGCTATAAAAACGGCGAAACGTTTTATGATTTAAAAATTCCTTACGTTTTACCTAGTCCTAATTTACCAACAATTGAATCATGTTTTGTTTATTTAGGGACATGTATCTTTGAAGGAACTAATGTAAGTGAAGGAAGAGGGACCACAAAGCCGTTTTCATTTGTTGGTGCGCCTTGGATTAACTCTAGAAAGTTACTTAAAAACTTAAAGAAACATAATTTAGAAGGAATTAAGTTTAGAAGTGTTTTCTTTACTCCAACAATGAGTAAACATAAAGATGAATTGTGTGAAGGTGTTGAGGTTTATATTACTGATTATAAAAAGGCTTCACCTGTAATAATGGGAATGATTTTACTTAAAGAAATAGAAGCACTACATAAAGAATTTAAGTTTAATCCACCATGGACTGAAGGAAGAGAGCCGATGATTAACTTAAATGTTGGTGATGATTTTATTAAAGAAGGAACTAAAACATTAGAAGAAGTTAAGGCTTTATTTAAAGAAGATGAGGCGAAATTTAAGGAAGTAGCGAGGAGGTATTATCTTTATGAATAAAATGACATTAAAAGAAAAAATTGGACAACTAATTGTTTTTGGGTTTCCTGAAACAGAAGTAACTCCAAGAATAGAAAAGTTAATTAAAGAATATAAGTTAGGTAATATCTTACTATTCGCAAGAAATGTTAAAACAACGGAACAGTTATTTAAACTTAATAATGATATTCAAGAGTTGATGATTAAAAATTTAGGTTATCCAGCCTTTATAACAATCGATCAAGAAGGGGCAATGGTTACAAGAATCGCTGATAAAGCAACTTTCTTTCCAGGAGCGATGACTTTAGCCGCTACAAATAATCCTAAGAATGCTTATATGCAAGGTAAACATATGGCTTGTGAATTAGACGCGCTTGGAATAAATATGAATTTAGCTCCAGTATTAGATGTGAATAATAACCCTTTAAATCCTGTTATAGGGGCAAGAAGTTTTAGTGATGATGTTGAGATTGTAAACCGTTTTAGTGAGGCTTATATTGAAGGTCTTCAAACAAGAGTAATCGCTACAGGAAAGCATTTCCCTGGACATGGTGATACTCATGTTGATTCTCATTTGGCACTTCCTAAAGTTTCTTTTGATAAAGATAGACTACATAAAATAGAACTAGCTCCTTTTAAAAATGCGATTGATAAAGGAATTAAAAGTATTATGAGTGCGCATGTTGTTTTTGAAGCTTATGATGATAAGCCAGCGACACTTTCTAAAACACTTTTAACTGATCTTTTAAGAGATGAATTAGGCTTTGAAGGTTTGATAGTTACTGATGGTATGGAAATGAAGGCTATTTTAAATAACTATGGTAGTATTGAATCAAGCATTAACGCAATTTTAGCGGGTGCGGATTTACTTTTGTATTGTCATAATGAACATGAACAAATCGGTGCGGCAAAATTATTAGAAGAAGCGGTTTTAGATGGACGCATTCCTATGGAAGTTATTGATGACAGGGTAGAGCGTATTTTAAAGTTTAAGCGCGAACTTACAACTAACATAGGTAAAACCTATGAAGATGTTAAAAAACGCGTAGAAAACCCTAAGCATCGTAAATTTGCCCAAGATATAGTTATTGAAGCACTTACGCTAGTAAAGGGTGAGCCATTTAAGAAAAAAGGTAATGTCTTATTTTTAGGACAATTACCAAAAGCGACTACTTTTGCGGATTTAACTGATGGTAAAAGTAGCGCCATTGAAATGTTAAAAGATTTAGATTGTGACTTTTTAGAAGTTAGTATTAATCCAGAAAAAGAAGAAAGAGATAAACTCATTAAAGCGTCTTCTAAATATGATCAAGTCGTTTTAACAACTTATAATTCTAATATTTATACAAAACAATTAGATTTAATTAGAGAACTACTTAAATTAAATAATGAACTTCATGTGGTTTCCTTAAGAAATCCTTATGATTTATATTTTGTAAAAGAAATCAAAAATTATGTTTGCCTCTATGAATATACAAAAAACTCCATTAATGCTTTAAAATTATACCTAAAAGGACAAATTACTCCGAAAGGAACGTTCCCTATTCATGTATGATTATATAGTTGCGATTGATGGAGGCGGCACAAAAACAGCGGGAATTTTATATAGTTTAGATGGTAAAGAATTAAGGCATGCCTTAAAGGGTTTTTCTAATTTCGCAATTGATGAGGCAACCGCAAAGAAAAACATTTATGCGTTAATTGATGAATTACTTCAAAGTCTTAATTATAATAAAGTCTATATTCAAATGGGGATTGCGGGAACATCAAAACTATTTAATAAAGAAAGATTCTTAAAAGATCTTGAAAATAGATATAGAGCTACCGCAAATTTAGTAACGGACGCGTTAATTTGCCTATATGCGATTGAAAGAAAATCTGATGAAACATTAATTATGGCAATTGGTGGTACGGGTTCAGTTGTTTTAATTGAAAAAGAAGGTAAAATTGAAAGAATGGGAGGTTGGGGCCATATTTTAGGAGATGAAGGCTCAGCATACCATTTAGCTATTGAGGCGATTAAAAATATTATTTATGAATATGAACATAGTATTCCTTATTCCGTTTTATCTAAACACTTACTTAAAGTAATGGAAATAGAAAATATTTTTGAAATTATTGAATATGTTTATAATAGAGATAAATCAACAATCGCTAAATTATCTTTAGAAATTCAAAAAATAGCGAAAACAGACCCATACGCAAGAACCCTTTTAGAAAAAGAAGGTTTATTACTTGGTAAGCAAATCGTTAATGCTTATAAAAGATTTATTAAAGATGAAAGTGTTGTGATTTCTTTAAGAGGGTCATTTGTCTTAAAGGCTTTATATGTAAAAGAAGTAGTTTTAGAAGAATTAAATAAAAATCTTTCTAATTTTAGAGTAGATTTCGAAGGAAATGAACCCGTTTACGGAGCTTATGTGTTGGCTAAACTTAACATAGAAAAAGGAGAGTAACGATGGTAGATATTAGTAAAATTAGTACAGAAAAACGTAATGAAAAAACAAAAAACATTGACCTATTATCAACAAAGGAGATTTTAACAGCTTTTAATAATGAAGATAAGTTAGTTCCTTTGGCGGTAGAAAAAGCAATCGATCAAATTGCGGCAGTTGTTGATGAGGTGACAAAGACATTTCAAAATGGAGGAAGGCTTTTTTATATTGGCGCTGGAACAAGTGGCCGTATGGGTGTATTAGATGCAAGTGAAGTTCCTCCAACTTTTGGTGTGGAAGAAGGCTTAGTTATTGGAGTAATCGCTGGTGGCGATTACGCTTTAAGATACGCAGTTGAAAAGGTTGAGGACTCTAAAGAAGAGGCCGTTAAAGACTTAAAAGCCCATAATTTAACTAAAAAAGACTTCGTTATTGGAATTGCCGCAAGCGGAAGAACCCCTTATCCGATTGGTGGTATTGAATATGCAAATCATTTAGGTTGTAAAACAGCATGTGTAACAACATCAGAAAACTCTCCAATTTCTAAAGTTGCAAAGTACAAAATTGAGGCAATTACTGGTCCAGAACCACTAACTGGTTCAACCCGTATGAAATCAGGAACCGCACAAAAACTAATTTTAAACATGATCACAACCGCTTCAATGGTTAAGATGGGTAAAGTTTATGAAAATCTAATGGTTGACGTGCAAATGTCTAATGAAAAACTTGTTTCAAGAGCGACTAGAATAGTTACGGATATTACTGGTTGTGATAAAGAAACTGCCCTTTTTTACTTAAAGAAATATGATTCTGTTAAGTTTGCGATATTCGCAATTATGTCTAAAATTGAAGATGAAAAGAAAATCGCATCAATTTTAGCTGAAAATAAAGGAAATATTAGAGAATCATTAAAAAAAGTAAAATAAAAGATGTTATAATAATATTAGGTGATGATTATGGAAGAAACTAAAAGACAAAAGTTTCAACGTTTAGCTGAGGCTAGAACTAATAGAATTATTGAACAATTAGATATTTTAGGTAATTTATCAAACAGATCAAACTATGAATATACGCCTGAAGAGGTTAATAAAATTTTTAGATCAATTGAAAGGGCTCTAAGAAGAGTTGAACGTCAATTTGAAGATCCAAATGATTTTACTTTATAGGTAGTTACATTGGAAAAAGATCCTTTAAAAGAAACTCCCGAACAAGAAGAAGTTTTAGAAGATTCTATTGAAGTAGAGAGTGACGATATATTTTTAGTTGATGAATTATTTATAGAAGAAAAACAAGTAAAAAAGCCTAACTTTGGATTCATGGTTGCGGGCTTTTTTGTCCCGATACTAGGATATGCAATGTATTTTGTCTATAAAAAAGAAGGAAAAAAGGTAGAGGCAGATTCTTTTTTAGATGGAGCAATGATAGGAACATTTACTTTTATTTTGGTATTAATTTTAGTAATCGGTTATATTAATAGTTTGTAAAAAATATGTAAATAAGACTTAACAAAAATAAATAATATGATATAATAAAAATGGGTATTTCAAATGCCCATTTTAAAACAACATTTTAAAAAATAGAAAGGAAGAATTATTAAAATGAAAGAACTTAAAAAATTTGCACCATTTGTTGCGTTAGCAATGGCAGTAGTAGTATTTATAATGGCGTTTTTACCAGGAGTAACAGTAACTCTACTTGGTCAAACTAGCACAATTACAGGCTTAAAATTAGCTTTTGGTGGATTTGGTGGCAACCTTGGTGACTCAGGCTTTGTGTTTGTTAACTTTTTAGCTTATTTTGGACCATTATTAGCGGCAATTGCTATTGCGGTATTAATTGGTTTAAAGAAAAACAAAGGCTTAGTTAAATTAGTTTTAGGCGTAGTTTTAGCATTATTATTTTTATTATCAATCATTTTCTTAGCAATGGTTGCTAAAAATGCATGGATTGGTGCTGCAGGCGCAACATTAGCTAAAGCTGGTTATAAACTAGCGGCTGGTTCAATTATTGGTATTGTTGCATCAGTTATTGGTTTATTAGCATCAGGTTTTGATGTAGTAATGCAAGTTTTAAAGAAATAAACTAAAAGAAATGAAAAAATAGGCAAGTCAAATTGCCTTTTTTTTCGCCTTTTTATAAAAAATAGTGGTATAATTTTTACTAGATAGTATAAAGGAGAGAAAATTTATATGGAAGTTTTAATTAAAAAGTTAGCCCGTCTCGCTGTTAGAGTTGGTGCGAATGTGCAAAAAGATCAAGTAGTTATTTTAAGAGCTAATTTAGATTCAAAAGATCTCGCAAAGGAAATAGTTAGTGAGGCTTATTTAGCGGGAGCTAAAAAAGTTATTGTTGAATGGAATTATGAACATGTTAGTAAGCTTGATTATATCTATATGAGTGATGATACATTAAAAGATATTCCTGATTATGTAGTAAGTAGAGCAAGATATCAAGTTGATAGTAAAGCTTGTTTTATTTCAATTTCTTCACCAATGCCAGGATTATTTGCGGAAGTAGATCCAATGAAGTTTCAAATTGCCGCTGTTGCCTCACAAGAAAAATTAAGTTTTGTAAGAGAACATTTAATGGGAAATCAAGTTCAGTGGACTATAGTTAGTGCCGCAAACCAAATGTGGGCTAATAAAGTGTTTCCTAACTTGAAAGATGAAGAAGCACTAAAAGCGTTATGGAAGGCAATTTATGATGCCTCAAGAGTATATTATGAAAATGATATAGAAAAAGAGTGGAATACTCATAATGAAAATCTTAAAAACCGTAGTGATATTTTAAATCGCTACAACTTTAAAGAATTGCACTTTAAAAATAGTTTAGGAACTGATTTAATTGTTGGCTTAGTAGAAGAACATATCTGGGTTGGTGGTGGAGAAGTGGCCGCTAATGGTGTTTATTTTAATCCAAACATTCCTACTGAAGAAATATTTACAATGCCTCATAAATTTATGACACAAGGTAAAGTGGTTGCGACAAAACCACTTAACTATAGTGGTAAATTAATTGAAGACTTTTATTTAGTATTTAAAGATGGTAAAGTAGTCGAATATGATGCTAAAAAAGAAAAAGAAACACTTAAAAACATCTTAACTTTTGATGATAATTCTTCATATATTGGAGAGATTGCCTTAATTGGTGATAACTCACCTATTAACAATACAGGAATCTTATTTTATAACACTTTATTTGATGAAAACGCAAGCTGTCATATGGCTTTAGGAAGAGCTTATCCAATGAATATTAAAGGTGGAATTGGTGCGGATATTAAAGAGCTAGAGAAAAAAGGTTATAATAACTCTAATGTTCATGTTGACTTTATGTTTGGTAGTCCTGATTTAGAAATTACTGGAACTACTTATGATGGTGAAAAGATAAAAGTATTTGAAAAAGGAAATTTCATTATTTGAAATTAAGAACTAATATGGTAAAACATGTTAGTTCTTTTTTTAAAAAAGTAATAAAAATAGATTTGTTGTATATATTTGTAGATGCTTCAAGAAAGGACTATAAATATACATGACAACAAAAAACAGTAAAAAAAATATCTATGATGAATACAACAAAATAAAAAATGACACCAATAACGATGTCAAGATTAGTAACAACAAACATAAATAATGAAAATTACATTGTTATTGCGACCATAAAAAAAGCACCTTCATTAAAGAGTTTGCATTTAACGAGTGTGGAATTAATAAGAATAAATAAAAAAGAAGACACCACATACGGTCTTATAGATAATTCTACAAGTTTGCCGTCTCGGTTGGCATCTTCTAATGATAGTATAAACGATAAAAAAGAAATTGTCAAATAGGTGGCTTTGTTAATTGACAAGTGTCTCAGTGGAGCGAATAATTTTAAATGACACTAGCGAAAGGCTGATGTTTTTTGTAATAATGTGTTAAAATGGTTATTGTGATAATATGAAGAAGTATTTAGAAATTTTTTGGACATTTTTTAAAATAGGTTTATTTACTTTTGGTGGCGGTTATGTGATGATTAATATTATGAGCCACACAATTGTGAATAAAAAGGGATGGTTAACTGAAGATAAGATGTTTGATCTTTTAGTTATTAGTGAATCTACACCTGGACCTTTCGCTATTAATGGGGCAACTTATATTGGTTATAAGCATGCGAAGTTTTGGGGTTCTTTTTTTGCAACCCTAGGAGTAATATTACCATCATTTATTATAATATTGTTAATTAGTTTTTTCTTAGAAACATTTAAAGAAAATTTAATTATTCAAAATGGCTTAAAAGGTATTAGTGCTGGTGTTTCAGTATTAATTTTATTAGCACTAATGAGGATGGGAAAGAAAGTTCCTATAAATCTAGTTAATATCATTTTATTTTTAGTAGCGCTAGTAGTAGCTTTCTTTAACTTTTTTTCAATTATTTATGTTTTAATCGCCGGCGCAATTTTTGGGTTAATTTATGGCACAGTGAGGGGTAGGAAAGATGTTAATAGAACTACTTAAACTGTTTTTAATATTTTTTAAGATTGGCCTATTTACCTTTGGTGGTGGTTATGCAATGATACCACTAATTCAACAAGATTTAGTTAAACATAATTATTTAACCCAAAGTGAAATAATTGAGTTTATTGGTATTAGTGAATCAACTCCAGGACCATTCGCTGTAAATATCGCCACCTTTACAGGATTTCATGGGATAGATGCGAATATATGGTTTAAAATTTTAGCATCATTTGTCGCAACCCTAGGAGTAATATTACCATCGTTTATTATTATTTTATTAATTGCGAAATATTCAGAAAAGTTTTTAAAAACTAAACAAGCCAAATATATTTTATCAGCGATTCAACCAATGGTTTTAGGGTTTATCTTATCAGCATTTTTAAGTGTTACTCTAACCACTATATTAGGTAATTATTTTACTGAAATAACTTTTGATTATAAAGCTTTAATTATCTTTGGAGTTATTTTATTTTTAGGATTATTTGTAAAAAAGATTCCCCCAATAGGACTTATTTTAATAAGTATGTTACTAGGAATTATTATTTATGGAATATAAAACTGTAAAGCAAAAATCTCGGTTAAAATGGAAATTACTTCCAAAATAACCGAGATTTATTATTGACTTAAGCTTTTTTTTTGGTTAAAATGGAAGTGACTTCCAAAATAACCGAAGTTTTGGATAAGGGGGATAAAATATGAATGATAATTATATTAGTAGACATTTAGAAGAACAAGTTGTATCGCTTTCAAAAGAGTATGCTGTCATTTTAATAACAGGCCCACGTCAAGTTGGAAAAACTAGGATGCTTACGGAACTTCAAAAAAAGGAAAACAAAGGAAGAACTTATGTTTCACTTGATGATTTTAATACACGTGAGCTTGCAAAAACTGATCCAGCACTTTTTTTAGAGTTGTACAAACCTCCGGTAATTATTGATGAAGTTCAATATGCACCAGAACTATTTACCTATATTAAGATATATGTAGATGAAAATTATAATCCTGGGGATTTTTGGTTAACAGGTTCTCAAGTGTTTTCTTTAATGAAAGGAGTAAAAGAATCGCTTGCAGGAAGAGTTGCGATATTAAATATGACTCCACTTTCTAGAAGAGAAATAATTGGAGTAGAGCCACTGGCATTTAAAGTTGATTTTGATTTATTGCTTAATGAAAGCAAGAAAATGGATAAATTATCGCTAAAAGAAGTTTATGAATCTATTTGGGTGGGCTCAATGCCAGGAGTTATCTCTAGAAAGTATACAAATTTAAATATTTTCTATTCCTCATATATCTCTACATATATCAATCGTGATGTTAGAGATATTTCTTCCACAGTTGATGTGCTTAAATTTAATAAATTTATTATTGCGATTGCTGCAAGAACATCACAATTACTTAATTATAGTTCACTTGCCGTCGATGTTGATATTGATGTTAAGACTGCGAAATCTTGGATAAATATACTGGAAACATTGGGAATAATTTTTCTAATATATCCTTATTCGAATAATATTTTAAAAAGAACTATTAAGACACCAAAAGTTTATTTTTATGATACTGGATTGGTATCACACCTAACGGGATGGTTGTCAGCTGAAGTATTGGAAAAGGGAGCGATGAGTGGGGCGATATTTGAAAATTATGTAATTTCAGAAATCATTAAAAATTATTATAACAAAGGAATTAGACCTCGTATTTATTTTTATCGTGATGTTGATGGTAAAGAAATTGATATTATTTTGGAAAGAGATGGAAAACTTTATCCGATAGAAATAAAGAAAAGCGCTAGTCCTACTAAAAAAAATATAAAAACTTTTAATGTTTTAGAAAAGTCGCCTTTAGAAATTGGCACTAGTGCAGTTTTATGCATGAAAGAAGAATTAAGTGCTTTTGATGCTAAAAATTTAATTGTGCCAATATGGCTTATATAAAATAATAAACCGCTAAGATTAGCGGTTTTCCTTTTAATGATTATCTTTGATCAGATAATAATTTATATTCTTTATCATAAAGCACTAAATATTTATGATGTGGTTTAATTTCATCTTTAATAATTAACTCTGCGATTAATGTTTCAATATTTCTTTCAATATATCTAATTAAGGGCCTTGCCCCATATTCTTTGGTGTAAGCATCATTTAAGATTTGTTTATGAACTGACTCATCAAAGGTAATTAAAATATCTTGTTTACTTAATTTATTGCTTAATTCATTAAGGAGTTTTTCAGCAATTTTAATTTGAACATCAAATGTTAAAGGATTAAAGATAATAATTTCAGTTAATCTATTAATAAATTCAGGCTTGAAAGTGCGTTTAACTAAAGATAAAACTTTTTCTTCACCTTCATCATTAAGTAGGTATTCACTACCTAAGTTAGATGTCATAATGATAATGGTGTTTTTAAAGTCAACGACTCTTCCTTGATTATCAGTAAGTCTACCATCGTCCATTATTTGAAGTAAGATATTAAAGACATCAGGATGGGCTTTTTCAATTTCATCTAGTAAGATAATTGAATAAGGTTTTCTTCTAACACTTTCAGTTAATTGACCACCTTCATCATAACCAACATATCCTGGAGGGGCACCAATTAACCTAGAAGTAGAATGACGCTCCATATATTCACTCATATCAATACGAACTATTTGTGATTCATCATCAAATAAGTTATAAGCTAAAGCTTTAGCCACCTCAGTTTTACCAACACCTGTTGGACCTAAGAATAAAAATGAGCCGATTGGTTTTTTATCATCTTTAATTCCCGCTCTTTGTCTAATGATTGCCTCACTTACTAACTTAAGTGCGTGATCTTGACCAATAACGCGTTTATTTAGTTCATCTTGTAAGTTAATAAGTTTATCCCTATCGGCTTGCATTAGTTTAGTTATGGGAATATGTGTCCATTTAGAGACGATTTCTCTAATTTGATCTTCAGTAACTGATTCACTAATTAAAGTGTGATTTTTAAGTTCTAAAGATAAAGTTTTAATTTCTTTTTCAAGGTTAGGAATTAAAGAATATTGCAACTTTGCGGCAGCTTCATAATTTTGATTATTAAAAGCGTTTTGTAACTCTTGTTTTTTGTTTTCTAATTCTAATCTTAAATTTTTAATCTTATTGATTTGGTTTTTTTCTTTTTCCCATGTTTCTTTAATGTTAGTTTGTTCTTTTTTAGCCTCATCTAATTCTAAGTTAATTTTTTCTAATCTTTGTAAAGAAAGGTTATCTTTTTCTTTTGATAAGGCGCTTTTTTCAATTTCTAACTGCATAATCTTTCTATTAATAACATCAAGCTCTACAGGCATTGAATCCATTTCCATTCTAATGCTTGCGCAAGCCTCATCAACTAAATCAATAGCTTTATCAGGTAGGAATCTATCTGTGATATATCTATTACTTAATATGCTCGCGCTGACAATCGCGTTATCAGTAATATTAACACCATGGTGCGCTTCAAAGCGCTCTTTTAAACCTCTTAATATACTAATAGTATCTTCAACTGTAGGTTCATCAACTAAGATTTTTTGAAATCTACGTTCTAGAGCTTGGTCTTTTTCAATATACTTTCTATATTCATTTAAAGTAGTAGCCCCAATAAAGTGAATTTCACCTCTTGCGAGCATTGGTTTTAACATATTACCGGCATCAACAGACCCCTCAGCTGCACCAGCACCTACAATCATATGAACTTCATCTATGAATAAAATAATTTCACCATTAGATTCTTTTATCTTATTTAAGACAGCCTTTAATCTTTCTTCAAATTCACCCCTAAATTTAGCGCCCGCAATTAATGAAGCTAAATCAAGTTCATAAAGCTGTTTATTTTGAAGTCCTAAAGGGACATCTTTATCAACAATTCTCCGTGCTAAACCTTCAACAATCGCTGTTTTACCAACACCAGGTTCCCCGATTAAAACGGGGTTATTTTTAGTTTTTCTTAGAAGAATTTTCACCATTCTTCTAATTTCTTCATCTCTACCAATAACTGGGTCAACTTTCCCCTTTTTAACATCTTCAGTAATCATTCTACCGAATTTTATTAAAATATCAGGATCATTATTATAATCTTCCATTTTAGGATACATAAACATACCTCCTTTGGCACTCTCAACTATTGACTGCCAAATATATTATAACACTTATTTGAAACTTGTCAAATAAATAAATTGAAAATTGTGTTATAATCATAATGTTTGAAATGGAGTTTATATATGAGAAGAATATTTATATTGTTATCATTAATACTAGCTTTGTTTTTAACGGCTTGTAAAAATGAAGAAAAGTTTGAATTCAAAGAAGTTAGTATAGATTTATATGTAGGTGAAGAAGTATTAATTCCTTATGAGGGGTTAGAACTTGAGTTTGTTAGTAGTAATGATAGCGTAGAAATTATTGGCTCAAAAATTAGAGCAAAAGGTATTGGTGTAAGTATTATTACACCTAAAGATGAAAAATATAAAAATAAACAGTTAGTGGTTAATGTAATACCAGTTTTTAAGTTTAATTTTGAAGAACTTAATGTTACCGTAGGTAGCAAAGTAGTGGTTGATTATTTTTTATTAGATGGATATACATTAGAAATAACCACAACAAATAACTATATTACTTATGAAAATGGAGTAATTACTGGCATAACTCCTGGAGAAAGTAAACTTTCCGCAAAAGTTACTAAAGATAATTATATCTATGTTACAAGTATTAATGTAATTATTAATTCTAATATTGTAGTATTAGAAGAAATAGTTATTACGGGAATTAATAATGTAAAAATAGGCGAAACAATAAAACTAAGCTATACTTTAATTCCTAATACATATGAAAAGGTTAATTGGAGTAGTAGTGATGAAAGTGTTATATCAGTTAATAGTTTTGGTTATGTAACAGCTCATAAAGTGGGAGTTGCGACAATTACTGCGAGTGTTGGAGATATTAGCAAAACTCACGAAATTACTGTTATTGATAGTGCTGATATTAATTATGTAGATCTTTATTATGTAAATGATTTACATGGCGCTATTGAAAGAGAAAATAATAGTTTAGGCTTAGCTTATATCGCTAATTTTATTGATAAAAGAAGAGAAGAAAATCCTAATACACTTTTATTAGCTGGTGGAGATATGTTACAAGGTCAAGCAATGTCTAACTATTATTATGGCACATCTACTTTAACAATAATGGAACTAATGGGTTTTGATGCGATGGCGATTGGTAATCATGAGTTTGATTGGGGCTTAAAGAAAGTTACTGATAAGTTTGATAAAGTTAATGGAATAGTTAGTTTTCCATTATTAGGAATTAACGTTAGAGAAAAAGCCACAAATCAAATCCCTGAAAATATTTTACCTTATGTGATGATTGAAAAGCCTGATGTAAAGATTGGTGTAATTGGAGTAATTGGTGAATATTTAGAAAGTTCAATTGCCTATAATATGGTTAAAGATTATGAGTTTATTAATCCGCGTAATTTAATTAAAGATGCCGCAAGAACTTTAAGAGAAAATGGTGCTGATTTTGTGATTGTGGTGATTCATGATGATAATGATTCTTTAAATGATGATTTATCAATGTTTTCTGGAAAAGAGCGCATTGACGCAATTTTCACTGCCCATAGTCATATGTTAACCGCAACCACTGTTAATGGTGTTCCGGTTATTCAATCAAGACATAACGGTGAATATGTAGGACATATAAGATTACATAAATATGGTTCACATATTGTAGAAAATATTAATTATCATGAAGATTTAAATACACCTAATTTAGAAGTCCAACAACAAATAGAAATTTATAAGGCTGAAACAGACCCAATATTTAATAAAGTAATCATTAAAAATAGAAATATGACTACCGATAGAGAAGAACTTTCTAGTTGGATAGCCCGTCTAATGAGAAATAAAACAGGTGCCGATATCGGCTTTCATAACTATGGCGGCACAAGAACTTATATAAATGCTAATGAAAATATTACACTTAAAAAACTTTATCAAATCTGGCCCTTTGATAATGTAGTTAAAACAGTTAAATTAAAAGGTGCTTGGGTTAAACTATTAATGGATAACACTTCATTAGTATATGACACAGATGTAGTAATAGAAGATGATAAAGAGTATTTGGTTGCGACAAATGATTATGTCTTTGATCATGAGGGTAATCAATATATCTTTAATCAAGGTACTCAACATACAAACACAGAACTTCTTTTAAGAGATTTAGCGGAAGAAGAACTAACCAGACAAAGTGAAATCTATGATTACTTTGATCCAAACAATCCATTTATAATCACATACTTTTACAAAGAAGATTACATTTTCGTATATCTATAATTGACAAACGCGCGTATTTTACTTATAATAAAATAGCGCGTTAAAAAGGCCCTGTAGCCAAGTGGTAAGGCAAGGCACTGCAACTGCCTGATCGTCGGTTCGACTCCGATTGGGGCCTCCAA
>JAAZKC010000089.1 GCA_012800005.1 Acholeplasmataceae bacterium
GTTACTACTTTTTCTTGCATATATTGTGCAATATAAGTAACATCATCTGTTACTTCGCTTACTTCAGGATCCCATCCAGTAAATGTAAAATCAGTTCTAGTCGGAGTTTTTCCATCATATGTAGGAAGCGTGCCTTCTAAAACATTTAGATCTACTTCTAAAACTTCATAATTATAGTTAAGCCAAAGAACCGTATAACCTTCACCTTCTTTTTCCGTAACTATTACCTTTATTTTTGCTTGTAAGTTGTCACATTTAACTATAATATATGTAGTTCCTTTTCCAACTCCAATAACTTTCCCATCATCAACAAAGACAATACTTGCATCTAAAGTTTCCCAAGTAATTTCTTTATCATTTTTATTAATTATACCTACATCTATTTCTTCCCCTAATGTAATTGTGACTTCGTTATTTTCTAAAGTAGTCTTTAAAGTTTCTTCATTACCACAGCCACTAGAAAAAAACGTAACAAAAAAAACAACTGCCAATGTGCAGAAAACTCTTATTAGTTTTTTCATGCCAACCTCCTATTTTATTTTAAAAAATTGTTTCCTAATTTAACATTAACTGAATAAGATGAATCTTACTTTCTTTCTTTATAAGCTTTTAGATCCTCATTCATCTTTTCAACTTCTTTTTTCCAAATTAAATACATTATTAGCCAAATTAAGGCATAGATAACAATAACGATAGTTGCGATAACTAAACAACTTATAAGTGTCGCTGGAACCCATTTAAGTAAAGTAAATACCAAAATAAACCCAAAAAGTATCGACATAGAGTGAGCTATTGTCGCTTTTAATAAACTCCATGATTCAATATCATAAAAAGAAATTCCCCCAATACATAAAATCCCAAGTAATCCCGATAATAACGTTTGGAAAATTACCGCAAGACCATATCCTCCAAATGCTTCTACTTGGTGCTCGGAAACTACTTTAGCGCCTTCTCCATAACCTAGATTAACAAATAAAGTAATAAGGTTTCCCATAATAGCGCCAACAATAAAACCTATAACTATTCTTATAATTAACTTTCTTTTCATTTTAGAGGCTTTCCTCCTTTTAATATTTCTCTAATGGCTTTAGTATAACGCCTTGAAGTATAGGACTTAATTCCATTTATAAGTTCAATTTTTATTGTTCCGCCACCCTCAAAGCTCCATTTCTTAACATATTTTAGATTAACAATCTCAGATTGAGAAATTTTCACAAACCACGTTGGATTAAGTTTTTGTTCAACTTGATATAAAGGATCACTTAAAATATATTCGCCATTAATAGTTTTTACTGAAATAAACCTTCCACTCTTTGATAAAATTATTATGTCATTCATATCAATAAATTGCTCATCTGAAAGAAGCTGGCAAGAAAGTTTCTCACCACCTAAAAGTTCAAGTATTTTATTAACTTCTTCTGTTTGTGATTTTGCCTTAATGATAACTTCCGTTTCTTTAATGGTATCATCTTGGACAAACTTTAATTTAAATTACATTTAAGACTCCTTTATTCATTTATATTTTTATTATAATTTGTCTTTTTTCAATAATCAAATCTAAATACATAATCGGTCAAATTTTAGTACATTCGGTTATCAAGATGTGCTGAACAAAAGCAACACCAGTTCGCTTAAAAAATGTTTTTTCATTATTATTTTAATATAAAATTTTTAATATGTTTTTCAAATAAAAAACGGCTTAATAAAGCCGTCAAATATTGTTTTAATTATATTTTTTTATAAATACACCATTTCAACATTTAAAATAATTCTTAATTAAATTAGTGTCTCCTATTTCTTTAATTTCTTTATCTTTAATAAGTATCGCTTTATCCGCTAAAGCAAAAGCGCATCTTTTATCATGCGTAATTGTTATGATGGTTGCTTTTGTTTCAAGATAATAATTGTTTAAAGTATCTACAATCTTTTTTAAAGATTCATAATCTTGACCAACAGTAGGTTCATCAAGGATTAATACTTCTGGCATTCCTACTAGTACTCCCGCAATTGATACTCTTCTTTTTTCTCCTTCGGATAAGCTTTGTGGGTGTCTATTTTTTAAATGTTCTAAATCCAATTCTTTGATAACTTTCTCAGTTATCTCTTTTGATTTAGAGTTATAGTTAATATCTTTATAAACGGTTGGCATAAATAATTGATAATTGGGATTTTGAAAAATATATCCAACCTTAGAAAACCATTTTTTGTTTCCTAATTTTTTATTATATCTTTTAAAAATATTTTGAGTATATATTCCTTTTGTTGGTTTAATTAGTTTTGCGATTAAATTAAGTAGTGTTGTTTTACCAGCTCCATTATCACCAATAATTAAAATTCTCTCTGAAGCATTAATAGTAATATCAATATCTTTTAATATTGGTTCTTTATTAATAATTTTATCCATGTTTTTAAGTTTAATTATTGGTTTATTATTGGTGATGGTAATTTCATTTTTAATAATATTATTGTGCTTTAAACATTCTTGTTTATCTAGTTGAGTTATTGTCTTCTTTCTTAAATACCAAAATTTATCAATGTAGTTGTGTACTTGATCTATTCTGTGTTCTACTATTAATATTGCGTAGCCTTTATCTTTTGCTAAACTTTTCAAATATGAAAGTAAGGCATGACTTGTTTTATTATCTAAATTAGCTAATGGTTCATCTAATAGTAATATCTTTTGTCCCATAGCTAATGTTGATGCGGTAATTAATTTTTGTTTCTCTCCACCAGATAATGTTTTTGTTTTTGCTTCTTTTAATAAGCCAAGCTCATTAGTATATTTATTCACTAACTTAATAATTTCTTCTCTTGGGATTCCTAAGTTTTCAGGACCAAAAGCGACTTCATCTTCAACTAATTCATTAATAATTTGTAGTTCAGCATTTTGCATAACAATCCCTACTTCTTTTGCAATTTCATTTACACTTTTACCTTCTATTGTTTTATTATTAACTAAAATTTCGCCAACATAATTAGCTTGAATTAAATTAGGAATAACTCCAGAAATTAAGTTTATAATTGTGCTTTTACCACATCCTGAAAAACCGCTTAACAATGCCACTTCACCATAATTCAAATGAAAGTTAATATCTTTAAATAGAGGGGTTTTTAAACTTTTATAAGAAACAGTTAAATTTTTAATTTCAATAGCTTTCATAAAAACATCACCAACAAAATACCAGTTATAACTAACAATAAATACATTATATCTTTAAAATGAACTTTAATATCTTTATAAGATGTTATCTTTGTTTTATCAAAACTAAAACCTCTAGTTTCAATTGAGATACTCAAAGTATCACTAATATCATCAACCCTAGATATTAAAGGAATTAAAAACGCTCTATAAAAAACTTTAATGTTGCTAGCACTAGTTTTTCTTGTTTTCATTGCTTGCTTAATTCTTCTTACTTCTTCTTTGAACACTTTAATAAAACTAAAACCAATCATAAACCCTAAGGTTATTTTTTTAGAGATTTTAATTTTTTTCATGTTTCTAATTAAATCTGATGGATTAATTGCCATATTAGGAATAATAGATAACATTAACGCTAATACTCTTGCGATAGCGTATTTAGTCTCTGGCAATTTGCCTAATATTAGATAGGTTACTCCTCCAAAGACTAATATCATTACTATAGTTATAGGTATTGTTAAAATTAATTGTTTCCAGTATCCAAAAACTATATATAAAACTGATAAGCCTATAAAAAACCACAATATTTTCTCATCTTTTGCAAAGATTAAACCAACAATAAAAATTATTATACTAGATAATAAACTTATTAAAGGATATATTGGTTTTTGATATAGGTTTATCTTATTCTTCATCTTTACTTTCTTTCGCTTTTTTAATTTCTTTAGACATTAACACACCTAAAAATGATCCTAGTAACGAAATTAAAATAACCGCTAAAGTTACCACCACAGTTATCCAAGGGACTTTTGAGATTAATTTTATTTGCACCTCTTCTGCTAAGATTAAATTTAGTAAAAAGTTAAGTGGTAATGTTAGTGGCATAAATAGGGTTGTTTTTACGATTACTGATAAATTACTTTCACTTTTTCTAAAAATTAATAGCCCTAATCCTTCTACTAACAAGCCCGCAGTTAAAAACACCACAAACATAATAAAGCTCATAAAGACCATAACAGCCCCCATAAATAGTGCCATATATAAAATAGAGCCAGGTTTTCTTACTTTAAATAGACCTATTGAAAATAAAATAGATACTTGAAATGATGTCACGAGTTGGGCAATTCCATATATTTGGGTTACAAGAGGTACTACTAACATCATTACTGATGAACCTAAAATTGAGATTATTGATATTATCGATAAATAAACTATTTCTTTAATAGTAAATTTTTTAAAATATTTTTCTTTTTTTAATGTGTTATTCATTTAACAACACCCAACCTTCCTTTTTCAAAATTATATTTTGTATCACAAATGTTCATCGTTGATTTACGGTGCGATACTACAATAATTGTTTTATCTTTATTTTCACTTAATGATTTTAAAATTATTCCTTCATTTATTGCATCAACACTACTTGTTGGTTCATCAAGTAAAATTAGCCTAGATTTTCTTAAAAACGCTCTCGCAAGGCCAATTCTTTGTTTTTGGCCACTTGAAACATTATCACCATTATTAACTATTACATGATTATATCCATTTTCAAGAGAGATAATAAAATCATGAATTGATGCTTTCTTACATGCTTCATAAACTTCTTCTTGCGTAGCGCCCTCATTAGCAATCAACAAGTTATTTAAAATGGTATCATTAAACAAATACGTATTTTGGCTAATCATTGTAACATTGTTAAGCAATGATTCTGTTTTAATTAATCCTATCTCTAAATCGTTATAGGTAATATTGCCTTTTTCTTGTGGCCAAATTCTAATTAATAACTTTAATAATGTCGATTTACCACATCCACTTGGACCAATAATTCCAACTATTTCTTGATTTTCTAATTTAAGTGATAAATCTTCTATTACATAAGAAGTGTCTTCTAAGTATTTAAAATATACGCTTTCTACTTCTAAATTTTCATATTCAAATTGAGCACCAGTTAAGTTTTTTTCTACAACTGGTTTTTCATCAAGTATTTTAAAGACTCTTTTAGCGCTTGCGAAAGTTTGATTTAAACTACGAGGTAAATCTGCAAGAGCTAAAACTGGACCAAAAGAACCCATCACCGTAACAACCCCAATAATCATTAATCCTATATCTAAGCCATTAAACTTAACTAATATTATTCCTAAAACAAATGTCAACAAAGTAAATAATGATACTAAAAAAGTTGAAAAAGCCTCATTTTTACTAATACCTTTATTTAATTTAGTTGTGTAATTTATTAATTCATCTGATCTTTTATTAACATTCTCAAGTCTTTCTTTATTTTGGTTATTTAAAGATATTTCTTTAATACCTTTAATGCTGTCAAGATAATAAGCATTAAAACTACCTAACTTTGTCCTATATTGATAACCATCTTCGCTTAATTTGTTGCTTGAAATTTTAGGAACAAATATTCCTAAAATAAGATAACCAATTAACGCAACTAAAGCTAAATACCAACTAGAGACAAAGCCAATAAATAAAAGTGTTATAGTTTGTGTTAATATAGCGATTAATACTGGTGACATTGTGTGAGCATAAAACACTTCTAGCATTTCAATATCGGAAGTAACTGTTGAGATAATGTCTCCTTTTTGTTTAGTGTCAAGTTTAGCGGGAGCTAATCTTTTTAAAGCCTTATAAACATGGTTTCTAATAATTGCGAGTATTTTAAAGGCAATATAGTGATTAGAATATTGTTCAAAATATCTTAAGATTCCCCTTAAAACACCACTTGTGATAATTAATATAACAATTAATTCATAACTCATATTAATTTGAGTTCCCAATATTTTCGCAAGCCCAACCGCGCCTAAAACAGTTATCGCAGTTCCACATAAAAACCCCACTGCGCCATTTATAACGGCTAATATTAAAACATTAATAAATTTACCAATTAGTTTAAGTAATCTTTTTATTATTTTAAAGTTTGTCATAACTAATCCCTCACATATCCTGTTTCAAGAGCCTTTTGAGTTTTATACAATAAAGCATATTCTTTATTCATATTAATTAAATTTTTATGATTACCTTTTTCAATAACTATCTCCTCATCTAATAAATATATATAATTAGCATCAACAATATTCTCTAATCTATGTGAAATAACTATCACAAGGGAATCATTACTTAAATTATAAATATTTTTCATAATTACTTCTTCACTATCAATATCGATATTTGAAGTAGCTTCATCAAATAAATATATTTTTCTTTTAGTTGTAAGTTGGGTTGCTAAAATTAATCTTTGTCTCTCTCCACCAGATAGGTTTTTACCTTCTTCTAAAATCAATTTATCTAGGTTATCTTCTTCAAGTAAATAACTAAGTTTAACTTGATTAATCGCTTCAATAATTTCATTATCAGTAACATTAGGATTAA
>JAAZKC010000090.1 GCA_012800005.1 Acholeplasmataceae bacterium
GATACATGTTCAAATTGTCATCCGTTTTACACAGGAACTCAAACATTTGTTCAAGCGGCTGGTAGAGTTGAAAAATTCAACAGACGTTACGGAATTAATCAAAACCAAAACAAACCTGAAGAACGTGATGAATAATCACGTTTTTTATTATTAAAAACTAAGGGAGGAATTGTCATGTATCATCAATATAAAAATGGATTTATTGAAGTTGTTTGTGGGCCAATGTTTGCAGGAAAAACTGAAGAGTTAATTCGCCGAATTAAACGTCTTCAATATGCCAAACAAAACATTGTTGTCTTTAACCCAAAATTAGACAATAGATACTCACAAAGCGAGTTGGTTTCACATAGTAACATGCGTACACATGCTTACTTTATTGAAAAGAGCACTGATGCATATGATTATATCAAAGAAGATACTCATGCAGTTATTTTTGATGAAGCCCAATTCTTTGATATGGATATTGTTGAAGTAGCTGATGATTTAGCCGATAAAGGATTAAGAGTAATTATCGGTGGACTAGATCGTAATTTTAGAGGCGAACCATTTGGGCCAATGCCATTTTTATTAGCAAAAGCTGAGTTTGTTACTAAACTAACAGCTATTTGTGTTAAAACTGGTGAACCAGCAACGAGAACCCAAAGAATTATTAATGGTGAACCAGCAGATTACAATTCCGAAGTAATCTTAGTTAGTGGGCATGACTATTACGAAGCACGTTCACGTCATGCACATGAAGTTCCTAACAAACCTAAATTTAATGCAAACAAAAAATAAGTTTATGAATTTGGCGCTTGAAGAAGCGAAGAAAGCTTTTCAAATTGGTGAAGTACCAGTAGGTGCAGTTATTGTTTGCAATGGTAATGTTGTTGGAAAAGCCCACAATTTAAAAGAGTTAATTCAAGATGCAACGATGCATGCCGAAATTAATGCAATTAGACGGGCTTCAAAAGAACTAGGGACGTGGCGTTTAGAAAATTGTGATATGTATGTCACGTTGGAACCATGTCCGATGTGTGCTGGTGCGATTATTCAAGCACGAATTAAAAATTTATACATTGCTACCGAAGATCCAAAAGGTGGAGCGTGCGGTAGCGTTATTAATTTATTTTCTAATCCTTGGAATCACCAAGTTAACGTGGAATTTGGTATAATGAAAGAGGAGAGTTCAAAACTCTTAAAAGATTTTTTTAAATTGCTAAGGGAATAAGTTCCTATCTAGCATCGCTATTCAATTCTAGCGTGTGAACCTGGTCAGGTCGTGAAAGAAGCAGCCATAAGCATTGTTAGGATGTGGGTAGCGATGCTAGATAGGAATTTTTATTTAGGAGAGGATTACTTTATGATTATCGGTATAAGGAAAATTGTAAAAGACGAAAAGATTGATAGTCTTACTGACGAAGAGATTAATGAAATAAACTCAATTACTTCAGAAAAACGAAGAATAGAAAAATCTTTATCATATAAATTTATTGAAGATATGTTAGAAGAATATGGAATTATAAATTATCAAATTAAAAAGGATCAACTAGGGAAACCTTATTTAGATAATATTGAAAAGTATTTCAACACTTCACATTCTAATGAATATTTGACTTGTGTTGTATCTGATAATGATGTGGGAATTGATATTGAAATAATTAGTGATAAAGCTAAAAGGATTGCGAAAAGGTTTTTGCACCCAGACGAACTTAAGAATCACATAGTTAAACATTATAACGATGAGGAATTAACTATAATGTGGACGATTAAGGAAGCCTATTCTAAATTAATTGGGCAAGGACTTACTAAACCATTTAACACTCTTAAAGTGTTGCAAAAAGATGGTTATAGCGTTGTTATCGATGAGGATAAAAAAGGCTTTGTAAAGACATTTAAACACGAGGAATATATTATTTCAGTAGCGAGTTACAAGCTCGAAGAAATAGCAAATGAAATAAAAATTTATTAATGTATTTGAAAAACACACCAATTTATGGTGTGTTTTTTGTGGGGTTATAAATATTTATACAATATTTATCCGGTAAATAATGATATAATATATATTAGAGGTGATTTAACATGAAAATTAATAAAAGACTATTTGATGCATTAACAAGAGAGCCAAATGAGGTTCAAGAAATTGACGGAAAAAAACTAGAAATATTCTTTATGACTGAAGAAGAAAAAGTTAGATTTGAAGGTGAAGGAAGATATACCTTATGGACTTCTGATGGTAAAGATTTTAGATTTTTAGTTAATGAGGATTTTTACAATTACGGAGTTATTAAAGAATTTTATACTCAACCAGTAAACACAGAATGGATTAAATACGTAGATGTTATTTCTAAATATCAACGTAAATTTTTATTTGCATTAATGATACCATTAATGGTTTTATATGTTGTAGTAGCTGTTCTTTCGATATTGTTTTTAGCTGACTATTCATTATATATTTTAATTGGTATGATGGTCGTTGTTTTTATTGTGAACGCCCTTCAAACTAAAGTTGTTAGACAAAAAATGGATGCTGAAAATGAAATAACACAAAAAGCGATTCAAGACTATTTAACACCAGAAGTTTATGATCAAGTAGCAAAAGATCAAATGCAATTTAGAGAAATGAGAAATAGAGAAAGAGAAGCTGAATATCAAGCTGAACAAGCTTTAGAAGAAAACTTAACAGAAGAAAAACCAGAACTTCATGAAGCTGAAGAAGAAACCGCAGAAGAGGAAAAGGAGGATTTACATGTTTAATCACAAAGATGGCGTTAACGCAGTAAGATTTTTAGGGGTAGATGCAATTAACAAAGCGAATAGTGGGCATCCAGGAATCGTTTTAGGTGCGGCACCAATGGCATATTCATTATTTGTTAATGAATTAAAGATTAATCCAAAAAATAGTTCTTGGATGGATCGAGACCGCTTCGTTTTATCTGCGGGACACGGATCGGCATTATTATATGCAATTAATCATTTATCAGGATTTGATATTTCGTTAGATGATTTAAAAAACTTTAGACAAGTTGGAAATACTCCTGGACACCCAGAATATGGATATACTGATGGAGTTGAAACTACTTCAGGTCCACTAGGGCAAGGTATTTCTAATGCTGTTGGTATGGCAATTGCTGAAGCTCATTTAGCAGCTAGATTTAATAAACCTAATTTTAATGTTATAGATCATTATACATATGTTATTTGTGGTGATGGTGACTTACAAGAGGGCGTCGCTCTTGAAGCTTGTAGTGTAGCTGGTCACTTAGGATTAAATAAATTAATTGTTTTATGGGACTCAAACGATATTCAATTAGATGGACCAACTAGTTTAGCAACTAGTGATGATGTCGCTAAGAAATTTAAATCAATGAATTGGCATTATCAATTAGTTGAAGATGGTGAAAATTTAGAGGCAGTCCATGAAGCAATTTTAAATGCTAAAGCGAATGATAAGAAGCCTTCTTTAATTGAGGTTAAAACAGTTATTGGTCACGGTGTTTCTTATGAAGGAACTGCTAAAACTCATGGATCACCTATTGGTGATAAAGAAAGAGTGCATGCAGCTAATAAATTAGGATGGAATCACGAACCATTTGAAGTTCCTGCTCATGTATATGATATATTTGCTAATACAATTATTAAACGTGGTAAAAATTTAAACGAAGCTCATAATCACTTATTAAGTGAATATGAAAAAGCTCATCCAGAATTACATAAAGAATTAATGAAGTTCATGAGCGGTAAGGTTAAATTAAACTACAAGAAATATCAAAAATTAATTTCTAAACCAAAAGATGCAACTAGAAACGTTAGCGGAATTGTCTTAAATCAACTTTCTAAAGAAAATAATAATATCATTGGTGGTTCAGCGGACTTAACTGGATCAACTAAAGCTAAAGGTGCTGACGGCGACTTTACCAAAGATAATCGTCTAGGTAGAAATATTAATTATGGTGTTAGAGAACACGCAATGGCAGCCATTAATAATGGTATCGCTCTACATGGTGGATTAAAAGCATTTGCCGGAGCATTCTTTGTCTTTAGCGATTACTGCAAACCATCAATTAGATTAAGTGCGTTAATGGAATTACCAGTAACATACGTCTTTACTCATGATACAGTTGCAGTTGGAGAAGATGGTCCAACGCATCAACCAATTGAACAATTAGTTGGATTACGTGCTATTCCAGGATTAAATGTATTAAGACCAGCTGATGCTAATGAAACAATTGCTAGTTGGAAATTAGCCATTGAATCAGAAAAAGTTCCAACAGTTTTAGTGTTAACTAGACAAAACGTGACTAATTTACCAGGAACTAGTTATGATGGCGTTAAAAGAGGGGCTTATGTAGTATCACCAGAAAAAGAAAGAGTAGATGGTGTATTACTAGCTGCGGGTAGTGAAGTAGAATTAGCAGTTGAAGCTCAAAAATCATTACGTAGAAGAGGTCTTGATGTTAGAGTAGTAAGTATGCCGAGTCATTACTTATTCAATAGACAAAGCGCTAAATATAAAGAATCAGTTCTTCCTAATGTACCAACATTAGCTATTGAAGCGGGAAGTTCAATGAGTTGGTATGAATTTACATTAAACGTGATGGGAATTGATTCATTCGGTATTAGTTGCCCAGGCAACCAAGCAATGGAACATTTCAAATTTACTTCAAAAGAAGTAGTTAAGAGATTTTTAAAACTAATAAAATAATTAAAAAAGGAAATTAAAATATAAATGTTTGACGGTATAATCATTGGTGGAGGCCACGCCGGAGTAGAGGCGGCTTTAGCTATGGCCAGAATTGGAAAGAAGACAGTTCTTGTTACAAGCGACATAAATTTTGTCGCTACTTTACCATGCAATCCTTCTATCGGTGGTCCAGCCAAAGGTGTACTAGTCAGAGAAATAGATGCGTTAGGTGGCCAAATGAGTAAAACCACTGATGCTACACAAATTCAAATTAAATTATTAAATTTTTCAAAGGGGCCGGCTGTAAGAGCCCTTCGAGCACAATTAGATAAAGAAGATTATCCGAGATATACTAAAGAAGTATTACTTAACACACCTAATTTAACGATCATTGAAAAATATGCTGAAGAGTTAATTATTAAAGATGATGTTTGTCTTGGAGTTGTTTTAGATGATGGCACTAAGGTTTTAGGAAAAACAACAATTTTATCAACCGGTACATATTTAAACAGTGAAATATTAATTGGTGAAGAACGAGTTAATATGGGGCCTACCGGAAGTAAAACTACTAAAACAATCAGCAAACAATTAAAAGATTTAGGATTTGAAGTTACTAGACTTAAAACTGGAACGCCACCACGACTTGATAAAGATACGATTGATTTTAGTTCAATGATTCCGCAACCAGGAGACGAAGGGTTTATATCATTTAGTTTTCACCCTGAAAACAGGGAAATTAAACCACAAGTGGAATGTTATTTAACGCATACAAATTTAGATACTCACGAAATCATTAACAACAATTTAGACCGATCACCAATGTATACTCGCGAAGAAGTTGGAACTGGCCCAAGATATTGTCCTTCAATTGAAGACAAGGTTGTTAGATTCAGTGATAAAGGGCGTCATCAAGTCTTTGTCGAGCCAGAGACATTCGATGGAAACAGTATCTATGTTCAAGGTTTATCAACAAGCTTACCTCGCGATGTGCAACGAAAAATTGTTGCCAGCGTTCGCGGATTAGAAAACGCAAAAATCTTAAAATATGGATATGCAATCGAATATGATGGAATCAATCCATTAGAGTTATATCCAACTCTTGAAACCAAACGAATTAAAAATTTTTATACTGCTGGTCAAATTAATGGAACGAGTGGTTATGAAGAGGCGGCAGCTCAAGGTTTAATGGCCGGTATCAATGCGTGTTTAAAAATTGATGGGAAAGATCCATTTATTTTAAAACGAAGCGAAGCATATATTGGTGTATTAATTGATGATTTAGTTACTAAAGGTACTAAAGAACCATATCGGCTATTAACTTCAAGGGCAGAACACCGTTTACTTTTAAGAAGTGATAACGCTGACTTAAGGTTAAGCGATTATGGTCATGAAGTTGGACTTCTAAAAGATAAAGAATATCAAAAATTCTTAAACAAAAAAGAAAGTATTAAAGAATTATCATATCTATTAGAAACAACAAGAGTGACACCTAATACCGAAGTTAAAGGAGTGTTATTAAATGATTATTTATTAACCCTTAATTCATCACCACTTCAAGAAGGAATTTCTCTTGCAGATTTAGGCAAGCGTCCAGAGATAAATGTATCAGAGTTAACCCCGTTTATTGAAAAAGAATATGAAGCCGAAGTCTTTGAACAAGTCTTACTTCAAATCAAATATTCAGGGTATATTGAAAAAGCATATCGAGAAGTAGAAAAGCTTATTAGATTAGAAGATAAAAAAATCCCAGCAAACATTAACTATCATGATATTCCAAACATTAGTTTAGAAGCGAAAGATAAACTAATTAAAATATCACCATTAACTATTGGTCAAGCTTCAAGAATTATTGGAGTTAATCCATCTGATATTCAAATACTTACGATATATTTAGAAACATTAGGTAGAAAATCATGAACTTTAAAGAATTAGTTTTGAAATATACCGAATATGAATTAACGGATTATCAATTAAATCAATTTAAAATTTATTACGAATTTTTAGTTGAATACAACAAAAAAGTTAACTTAACAAGAATAACTGAAAAAGATGAAGTTTATGTCAAACATTTTCTTGATTCAATTATTCCCGTTAAACAAGTTGATTTTACTAAAATTCATAAAATAATTGATATGGGTTCTGGCGCTGGGTTTCCCGGAATTCCGTTAAAGATTTTATATCCGCATTTAGAAGTGTTATTAGTTGACGCTAGAAAGAAAAAATTAATCTTTCTCGATCAGTTAATTGAAAAGTTAGAATTAACTAACACTAAAACATTACACGAAAGACTTGAAAAGATTCAAATTAAAGACTATTTCGATCTAGCAACCGCAAGAGCTTTAAGTAGTATTGAAGAGACAATTAAATATGCTTATCCACTAATTAAAAAAGGTGGTTATATATTAAGTTATAAGTCTTTACGATTTGAAGAAGAACTAAATGAAGTATCAGAAAAATTAAAAGATAAAACGAAGGTAATAAGTGTTGTAAATACTTTCTTACCTGATGACAGCGGAACAAGAAATAATATAATAATTAAAAAAATATAATACATATACCTTTTAAAAAACGCGTACGCGCGCGTATATAAGGCCTAAAAAGCAATAAATAGAACAATTTTTGACTTTAAAATTATTCTAGTTGCTTTTTAAATATGAATATTATAAAATAATTAAAGACACGACTTTTAGCGGAGGGGTAGCGAAGTGGCTAAACGCGGCAGACTGTAAATCTGTTCCCTCAGGGTTCGGCAGTTCGAATCTGCCCCCCTCCACCATCTATTTATAAA